>JAATFN010000377.1 GCA_015655165.1 Betaproteobacteria bacterium
GAATATCTTTTTGCAGTTGTGCGGCGTTTGCAATCGCGTAGCGGTCGATTTCCAGTAATTCAGCGACAGGTACGGTGTGCTTGGTTGCGTCAAAGTCTGATGTATTGGCCAGCAAGAAACGTAGCGTGTTGCGGATACGGCGATAGGATTCTGTCACACGTTTCAGAATTTCGTCTGACAGTGCCAGTTCACCCGAATAGTCGGTCGATGCCACCCATAAACGGATGATTTCCGCACCCAAAGTGTCGGCAATTTTTTGTGGTGCCAGTGTGTTGCCCAATGACTTGGACATTTTACGGCCTTCACCATCGACGATAAAACCATGTGTCAACAATGCTTTATATGGTGGTACACCATTCATCATCGACGAGGTCAGTAGTGACGAGTGGAACCAGCCACGATGCTGGTCCGAGCCTTCAAGATACAAGTCTGCAGGAAATTGCAATTCACGTTTGTGCGAGCCGCGCAACACGGTCTGGTGCGTGACACCCGAATCAAACCAGACATCCAGCGTGTCCTTGTTCTTCACATACTGGTCTGCTTCGTCACCTAGCAAGTCTTTGGGTTCGATTGTCTGCCATGCTTCGATACCGTGTTGTTCGATGCGTTTTGCGACTTCTTCTAATAACGCTGGTGTACGCGGATGCAGTTCACCGGTTTCCTTATGGACAAAAAATGCCATGGGTACACCCCATTGCCGCTGGCGCGACAAAGTCCAGTCAGGACGGTTGGCAATCATCCCGTGCAGGCGTGCTTTACCCCATGAAGGGAAGAAGTTGGTTTGCTCGATACCTGCCAGAGCGACTTCACGCAGGCTCTTGCCACCGTCTTTGGGCGTTTTGTCCATGCTGGCAAACCACTGCGATGTCGCACGATAGATGATCGGCGTTTTATGACGCCAGCAATGCATGTAGCTGTGCTCGAACATGACCAGCTTGAACAGGGAGCCGGCAGCTTCCAATGCGTTACAGATCGGTTTGGATGCTTCCCAGATGGTAAGGCCCGCAAACAGCGGCAACCACGATGCATACTTGCCGTCACCCATGACCGGGTTCAGGATATCGTCGTCTTTGACACCATTGGCTTTGCAAGAGGCATAATCCTCGACACCATAGGCAGGCGCGGAGTGGACAATTCCGGTACCGCTGTCAGCGGTGACGTAATCGGCCAGATAGATCGGTGACAGACGGTCATAGCCTTGGTCGGCAGAGGCTAACGGGTGTTTGAAAGCGATACCGGCAAGCTTGTCGCCTTTGGTTGTTGCAATGACGTTGCCTTCCAGACCATAGCGTTTTAATGCTCCTTCCACCAGATCGCTGGCCAGAATCAAGAGGATTGCCTTGCCGGCACGTTCGGTTTGTACCAGGGCGTAATCGAATTCGGGATGGACATTTAACGCCTGGTTGGACGGGATCGTCCATGGCGTCGTTGTCCAGATGACGATGTAACCGTCTTGGGTTGGCAATGAAGACAAGCCGAATGCGGCGGCGATTTTATCTTGCTGTGCGAATGGGAAACCGACATCGATGGCCGGATCGCGTTTGTCTTGATACTCCACTTCGGCTTCGGCCAATGCAGAACCACAATCAAAACACCAGTTGACCGGTTTCAAACCACGGTAGACATAGCCTTTTTCCAGAATGGTTGCCAATGCGCGTACTTCGTCCGCCTCATTGGAAAAATTCATGGTTTTATAAGGATTGTCCCATTCCCCCAGAACGCCCAGGCGTATAAAACCGGCCTTTTGTTGCTCGATTTGCTCGGAGGCATACGCGCGGGCTTTGGCTTGTACTTCTGCTGTGGGCAGGTTTTTACCGAATTTCTTCTCGATCTGGATTTCAATCGGCATGCCGTGGCAATCCCAGCCAGGGACATATTGGGCATCAAAGCCACCCAGGTTACGGGCTTTGACGATCATGTCCTTTAATGTCTTGTTGACAGCGTGTCCCATATGGATCTCGCCATTGGCGTACGGTGGGCCGTCATGCAAGATGAATTTGGGGCGACCTGCGGACGCTTTACGGATACGTTGGTAGAGTTTGCTCTCTTGCCATTGTTTGATCCATTGTGGTTCGCGTTTGGCTAAGTCCCCGCGCATCGGAAACGGTGTCTCGATCATATTGACCGGGTATTTGCTCTGCGGTTTTGCTTCTTTAGGGGCTTTGTTGGCTTTAGGTGACTCTTGATTCGACATAATCTTTTTCTCAATAAATTCCGGGATGGCCTGAAAAGGCCTGCGCTGACAGGTATTTCGTCAGGATCAAATTCGGTCGGTTGCCGAAACAGCAAAGCTTGCCTGCACTTTAAAAAAAGCACGGGCATTGGTGACATCCATATTGATGGCGGTAATCAATGTCGGAAGATCGACAAATTTCTCTTCGTCACGCAGTTTCTTCAAAAACTCAACTTGCAAGAGTTTACCGTAACAGTTGGCTGTAAAGTCCAGTAAATAGGTCTCCAGCAGTACACGGCCACTGTCGTCGACAGTCGGGCGTACGCCAAGACTGGCAACACCGGGGACCGGCTTATCGGCCAAACCATGTACTTGTACTGCAAAAATCCCCGACAAAGCCGGGTGATTATGTGCAATACGCATGTTCATGGTCGGAAAGCCGATCGTGCGGCCGAGCTTTTGCCCGTGTACGACACGACCTGAAATCATGTAGGGGTAGCCCAATAAATGGTTGGCTGTGGCAAAGTCGGCTTGTTGCAGTGCACTGCGTACGGCAGACGAGGAAATACGTCCCCCTGCATCTGATACAGTGCCAAAGGTGTGGACTTCAAAGCCATATTGTTTGCCGGCCGCAATCAGGGTGTCGATATTGCCCAAGCGACGTGCACCGAAGCAGAAGTCCTCACCGACCATGAGCCATTTTACATTCATGCCATCGACCAATATGTCTTTGATAAAGGCTTCAGGGGATAGCGAGGCAAACTCGGCGTTGAAATGTTCGACAAGCACCTTGTCAATGCCGGACATGGCCAAACCTTGCAGTTTGTCGCGTAAATTGGCAATGCGGGTTGGCGCTTTTTCGGGAGTGCCGGCCTTCTTTGCGAAGAATTCGCGTGGATGGGGCTCAAACGTCATGACAACAGCAGCAATGCCCAGACGGTCAGCTGCCTCACGCACCTGCCTAAGCAGAGCCTGATGGCCACGATGTACACCGTCAAAGTTACCAATGGTCACAGCACTAGCTGCGTGTCCTTTGATGGTGGGAAGTCCGCGAAATACCTTCATGAGGAGCGTTGTTATTTAAAACGATGCGAAACCTATGATTATAAGCCCTAAATGGGTTGGAGCGGAGGTTGAGTGTTCGTCCAATGAATTAGCGCCTGATCGCGCTGAAACTATCAGGATTATTGCTTTGGTGTTTTTTTAAGCGATTGTTTGCGCTTTTTATTCACAAAATTGACCAATACCTCATTGATGCGTGTTTGCCAGCCAGCGCCATCCTTTTTGAATTCTTCCAGAACAATCGACGAGAGCCTTATTGTGGTCGCTTCTTTTTTAATTGCAGATGCAGGGCGGCCTGGTTTTCTGATACCGTTGAGTTTGGCTTGATGCTCAGGAGATAAATCAGAAAAACGTAGCGCATTGCGAAAATCCTCATTCTCCAGAGAACGGACTTCACCTTCTTTATCGGTCAGTGGTAGTTTTTTCATATTAAATAGAAAAGATATAA
>JAATFN010000004.1 GCA_015655165.1 Betaproteobacteria bacterium
ACCAGATTCGACACACTCATATAGGCATCTTTGGCATGGCCCTCCATATTGATGTCGTTGGTTTGTTCTGGCGGGATATGACTGAGCTCGTTAAGGAGTTTATCGAAATTTTTATTGATTGCTTTTAGTAATTCTTCTTTATTCTGTGGAACAGCCATCGTGCCTCCTTAATCATGTAAAGAATCTACGTAAACAATAAAAATAATCTGTTCATTCATTCTTGCTGATTAATACTGGGAAAGGTTGTGTGCAGGACGATTCATTCTCGTCGTGCACACAACCGTGCAGAGACTTATACCTGTACCAGATCAGGAATGTTAACGTCGGGATTCACATCTGCCGCATAGTCGACCCCTGGTACTTCAAAACCGAACAAACGCAAAAATTCTGTTTTATAACCGGCAAAATCCGTCAACGTATAGATATTGTCGTTCGTCACTTGATTCCACATTGCTTGTACACGTTCTTGTACCTGTGGATCAAGTTCCTTGTAATCAGCACGCAAACGGCCTTCTTCATCAAGATGTGGTGTACTGCCATAGATACTGTCTTTATAGAGACCGTATACCTGCTCGATACAACCTTCGTGCGTACCTTTTTCTTTCATCACTTTAAACAGTAATGACAGATATAAAGGCATCATCGGAATGGCAGAACTCGCTTGTGTGACGACTGCTTTCAGTACAGAGACGCGTGCATCACCACCATTGACTGAGAGACTTTTCCTGATATCCAGTACTTTTTGATCGAGATCTTTTTTAGCCGCACCAATCGAACCATTCCAGTAAATATCATGGGTGATTTTTTCTCCCAGATAAGTAAATGCCGTCGTCTTCGCACCGTCTGCCAATACACCGGCCTTTTGCAGTGCATCGATCCACATCTGCCAATCTTCACCACCCATTACTGCAATCGTGTTGTCGATTTCTTCTTGCGTTGCCGGCTGAAACACTGTTTCTTTGACTATTTCCTTGTCAGTATCCAGACCACGCAAAGTTACTTCTTTACCGACCGGTTTTAATGTCGAATTAAACACTTCACCTGTTTTAGGATGGGTACGCCGTGGTGCGGCCAAGCTGTAGACAACTTGATCGACCTGACCCAGATCGCGTTTGATGATCTCGATGGTCTTTTCTTTAGCCGCATCGGAAAACGCGTCACCGTTAATACTGTGCGCATACAAACCTTCAGCTGCTGCTGCCTTGTGAAAGGCCGCTGTGTTATACCATCCGGCCGTACCCGGCTTGTTCTCGTCACCGGCACGTTCAAAAAAAACACCTAACGTATCGGCTCCACTGCCAAATGCCGCAGTAATACGTGCGGCCAACCCGTATCCAGTCGAAGCACCAATAATCAATACTTTTTTCGGCCCCGAAGCAATTTTTCCTTGTTGTTTCACATAGGCAATTTGTTGCGCAACATTGACTTCACAACCTGTAGGATGGGTAGTAACGCAGATAAAGCCGCGTACGCGTGGTTTTATAATCATGAATACCTCATTGATGGAATTTGGTCACACTCGTATACGCTGTTGATGCGACGCACGGCATCCAGACTTTGCAAATCACATGCCATGACACGCCACATGAGTACATACGTGCCGCCTAACTGAATTTAATACGATGGGCAGGACTGTATCACTACATCCATTTACAAACAATCAGACCCGTAATTATGCGTCGTTTAGGAGCAAAACGACACAAAAATATGATCTGCTGTCAGCATCCCGCATCGCGCAGATATGAATCATTAAGGATACTCAGCAATGGGCAGATTATGGGCGACAAGATCACTTCCCGATACAAAACCGGGAAAAAATCACGCCCAGTAAATCATCCGGCGTGAATTTACCGGTAATACTGCTCAAGCGCTCTTGTGCCAGACGCAATTCTTCTGCAAACAAATCAAGCGATTTATCGCTGGCATGATTGTCGGGCGCTGCATGGTACGCTGCAAACTCGAGATGCTCTTGCGCAGCTTTTAACGCAATCAGATGACGCTCGCGCGCCAGATAACGTGATTCAACCGTTTGCTGCCAACCTGCAATACGTAATAACTCGCCACGCAACAAATCAATCCCCTGATGATCCGTCGCAGAAATATACACATGCGTCATATCGCCAAAACGATGCACTTCCGGCTTGTGACCGGACTGGTCGATTTTATTCCAGACACACATGACAGGCACATTAGGCGGAAAGCGTGCTGCAATCGCTTCGTCTTCTGCAGTGGGCCCTCTATCAGCTGCCAACATATGCAAAATGACATCCGCCTTGGCAACCTCGGCCCAAGTGCGTTCAATACCGATACGCTCGACCTCGTCAGGACCATGACCACCTTGTCCGTCACGAATGCCGGCCGTATCGATGATATGTAACGGCATACCTTCGATCTGGATGGTTTGGGTGACCTTGTCGCGTGTTGTGCCGGCAATTGGCGTCACTATCGCCACATCCGCACCTGCCAAAGCATTTAACAACGATGATTTGCCGACATTGGGCTTGCCCGCCAATACAATATTTAACCCATCACGCAACAAGGCACCTTGTGATGCATGTTTAAATACGTCATCTAATGTCGCGCGAATTGCGGCTAGTTGACCACGCGCATCCGACTGCTCCAGAAAATCGATTTCCTCTTCCGGAAAATCCAGTGTCGCTTCGACTAACATACGTAAATTGATCACTTTACCGACCAAATCGTGAATGACTTGCGAGAAGACCCCAGACAAGGATTCCGAAGCCGATTTGGCAGCTGCCTCGGTAGTCGCCTCAATCAGATCGGAGACAGCTTCAGCTTGCGCGAGATCCATCTTGTAGTTCAGAAAAGCCCGTTGTGTGAATTCACCAGGTTCTGCCAGACGCAAACCAATATCACTACCTGCTTGTAAGCAACGTGCCAACAGCATTTGCAATACAACCGGGCCACCATGGCCCTGGAGTTCGATGACATCTTCTCCTGTATAGGAATGTGGAGCGTTGAAATACAAAGCAATACCTTGATCGATCACACTACCGTCTTCACGCTTGAACGGCAAATAGTAAGCATGGCGTGCTGCCATCGTCGCTTGTGTTTGGCCACACACCGCTTCGACAACCGGCCACAGGTTTTTGCCCGACAACCGGATGACACCAATACCACCACGCCCAGATGCTGTTGCGATTGCCGCAATTGGAGAAGAATCAGATTTCATGACACCAAATTATAAATAAACATATACGCATATCTTGTCATCATGCCATGATGCTTTGCATCAAACAAGCCATACCCCAACAAAAATGGACAATTCAGGCCAAATTCACCCTGAAAGCCTTGTAAAATCAATATTTTACATGCAGCAAGTCCGCTCAACGCATACTGAACATGCCTATCAGCTACGACACTGCCTGGTTGGTTTTACACATTTTTTTGTTCCTCGATGTGTAATGGCCTAAACCAGGTCGGTGCCGCAATCATGAACAGTACCAGCGCCCCCAAGAACAGCAGCATATCGCCGATAATCAGGTATAACCAGACGCCGACAACACCACCGGCCAAAAATGCAATCAATGTTGCCAGATGCAGCTTGAGTCTTTGCATGTATTCTGCAGCAACCGAACCTGCTTCATGCCCACACACGACATCAACCATCATGGCCAGCTCGATGCCAATATCAGTCGATGTACCGGAGACATGGGTCGTGCGTACCCGCGCATTGGAAATACAGGTCACAACCGCATTCTGTATGCCCATTAAAAAGCTCAACCCTAAAATCAGAATAGCGCCATGCGACAGAGACGGCACAATGTATTCGAATAACCCGAGCATCGCCAGCATGGCTGCTTCAACCAGAATATTAAAAGCATAGATCCGGTAAATCCCCCGGCGGCGTCCCATATTGATCAGCAAAGCCGATATCATCGCACCCAGAATAAACACGGTAACAATCTCGATAAAGAATATGGCAGCCGAACCTTGTCCTTGTGCCAGCTTATCTGAAAATAAGGACACATTACCTGTCATATTTGCTGAAAAGAAGCCCACTGCATGAAAAACAGAAGCATTCAATGCGCCAGCCACAGCTGCCAGGGTACTGGCAAGCTGCGTATCAACGTTAAAATTGCGCGCATTATTAAATCGAGTCAACATCGCGGTCTCCAGACCTTAAACACTATTTTTATACTATCCAGCCAGTTAATAAACGATGATCATAGCCGCGAGCACACACAAATTCATTGTGCGTTGCCAGATTGCGGAACGTGATATGCCCAATCACGACAGTACGGTCAGTGACTTGATCAAGTAGTCTTTTTGAATACGCAATACCATTTCATCAATTCTACTTATAGACTAACAAGTGTACAACGTGCAAGATGCGTTGCTGCAAGTTACGTTCAAACAAGGAAAAGTATCGCCATGCACGAGGATATGAAATCTGGCAGATGCCGCACAGGATAGAACCG
>JAATFN010000190.1 GCA_015655165.1 Betaproteobacteria bacterium
AGTGGCACTTGTTTGGCAACTTCTTGCAGATCCTTGGCAGATTTGAATGTCACAATACCGGAAAATGAAATATAAAAGCCAAGTGCAATGGCCGCTTGCGCCACCTCCCATGACTCGGTAAAGCAATGCATGACACCTGCAACACCGCCTTTGTCTGGACTTGCCCCCTCTTCTTGCAAAATACGCATCGTGTCTTGTGCAGCCGACCGGGTATGGATAATCAACGGTTTACCCGTTTGTCTGGATGCACGGATATGCACACGAAAACGTTCACGTTGCCACTCCAGATCCCCTTTTAGCCGGTAATAATCCAATCCTGTCTCTCCAATGGCAATAATTTTAGGATGGTTAGCAAGCCTCACCAGCTCTTCAACTGTAGGCTCGGGTGTATCTTCATAATCAGGATGCACACCCACTGACGCATAGATATGCGGATATTGCTCGGCCAATGCCAGCACTTGCGGAAAATCCGGCAAATCGACAGACACACATAAGGCGTGTGTGACATGGTTATCTGCCATCTTTTGTAAAATGTCGGGCAACCTGATGGCAAGATCAGGGAAATTGATGTGGCAATGGGAATCGATATACATGCGTGTATTGTACCTTTTACCGCTATATTCTGTCTGCAAACCAGTGCTTGCGTTTACGCTACGCGTTTACCCAGAATCACCAGATCACGCTCGACACCATCTAATGTGGCAACGCCAGGCATATGTGCCCATTGCGAGAATTCCAGCAGACTAAAGAGTCGCACACTGGGGGTATTGTGTGCAAAAATAAACGCCAGCAAGGTATGTACACCAATTGACGGTGCGTGCGCCATCGCCGCTTCCACAAAATAACGGCCCAAACCTTGCCCACGCGCATCCTGATGGATATACACCGATAATTCGGCTGTCGCACCATAGGCCGGTCTGCCATAAAAATCGGAGTACGACAGCCATCCGACAATGTTGCCATCCGACTCGGCGACCCACAATGGACGCCTGTTTGCGGTGTGATCATCAAACCATTTTTGTCGGGAGGCGACACTTACCGGTTCCAGATCGGAGGTCACCTGACGTGAAGCGATCGTGCTGTTATAGATAGCGACAATGGCAGGTAAATCTTCCTGCCGGGCAATGCGGTGTGTATGCTTCTTGAACATGGTACGTTATAAAGTGTGAGTCGATTTATCCGATTTTACTGCAGCGCCAAGCAATTCTTCTATCTTTCGTTTTGTGATGCCGGTGTTTTCATCGAGAGAAAAATGAATGCCAACTCCCTGTATGCGTTTATTTAACGCATTACGTGGCGTAATCCACGCAACACGACCAATCACGGTGTACTGACGTGATTCTTTTAACAAGTGCATGTTCAAATAGACTTCTTCACCCAATACATATTCTTTTGCAGTAGGTAAAAAAATCCCGCCGTTGGTTAAAAAAGGCATATAGACCGCTTGCAATTGTTTCTTGTCTTTGATCTCAACTTCCAGCATTTCTGACGGTGGTATTTTGCCGGATGACTTGTGGCTGACAACCGGCGCATCGGCTTCTACTGGTAAAGATGCAGTTTGATTCTCTGCTTGCGGCACGATTTCCGGCGCAGAAGATGGCACTGATACAGGTATTTTTTTGCTGTCGTAAGCTGAGGGACTGATCGGGATGGTTTTTCGCATACAACTCCTGGTGAAAGAAGAAGTGGCTGGCGAAATCGCTTCCGCTAGCCTGCAAACATCTGTGAATACTCCAGCAACATGCTTTCAATTGCAAGCTTTGCCGACAACGGATGATCCGCAACAGCACGTCTGTCGTTGGTCGCTTTTAACGCCTTGGCAATGACGTGTACATCAATACGCCCGGACAACGCAGCAATTTCTTTCCGGTAACGCGGATAATAACGCACCGTAGCTGTTAATTTATACGAAAACAGGTCATATAACCAACGTTGATGCCAACCAACCAACTCTGTCATCGCGACTTTTTGAAGTCGATCCGCAGTTTTTAGTGCACCATCCACATCCGGGCGCATCAAATGTTGCAATAGCGTATCAGTCGCCTCACGACTTTGCCCTTGGGCTGCCTCAAAAGCCGCCAGTGGCGCCCCTCCCTGCTCTGCCAACCAGATATCGGCGTCGCCTACACCTTGTTCTTGCAACCATGCCAATGCCATATGTGTTGATGGCAACGACAATGCAAATAAACGACAGCGCGACAAAATCGTCGGTAATAAATCATCCACACGGTGGGTTACCAGTAAAAATACCGTCTCAGGTGGCGGCTCTTCCAGTGTTTTGAGCAACGCATTCGCAGCCTCTGTTGTCAGATTTTCGGCCGGATACAACACCACCA
>JAATFN010000090.1 GCA_015655165.1 Betaproteobacteria bacterium
AATACCCTTACATAGACCGCAACGCACGAGCCCACCGTGTGCGAGGAGTTGGTAATCGGCAACGCGAAACGTTGTTTGGCAATGGGGACATTGTGTCGCAAGCGTCATCAGAATGCTCCGGTAGTGGCGGCCATGGATGCGAACGAAAGTGAGTTCGCTGTTCTGTGTGTTTCAAAAACAGCTTACATCCAAAGGAAATGTCATTTCCCTTGGATAATCAGGCCGTACGTTGTCCAAACAGGGCAATCCAGCCATCATGCTCTTTATAAACCTGTAATTGAATCGATGGTGCATAAGCGGCAATGACTTCATCGGTTTGGCGTTCCAGTACACCCGACAGGACCAGTGAACCACCTGGCGCCACACGTGCGCATAACATTGGCGCCATCAGTTTTAACGGGCTAGCGAGAATGTTGGCAACGACGATATCGAATGTCTGATGCGCCGCATAGGCTTGTGCGAATGCATCCGGTAGATAATAATCGATTTCACAATGGTTGCGTTCACTATTATAGCGGGCCGCTTCCAGTGCTTGTGGATCAATATCGACGCCCACGACATGTGCCGCACCAAGTTTTTTAGCCACCAGTGCCAAGATTCCCGAACCGCAACCGTAGTCCAGCACCGTGTTGTCAATGGCAATATGCGACTCGAGCCATTCCATGCACAACCGTGTCGTCGGATGACTGCCGGTACCAAAAGCCAAACCAGGGTCCAATTCGAGAATCAGACCTTCCGGATCAGGCGCATCGTGCCAGCTAGGTACAACCCAGATACGTTTGCCGATGTGAATCGGGTCGAATTGCGATTGCGTCAACCTGACCCAATCCTGTTCTTCAACCTTGCGTACAGAAAAAGCAGGGATGTGTTCAAGACCTGTTGCTATTGCTGCAACGTTGACCATGGCAGCATGGTCGGCATCGATCTCTGTTAATGCAACAACACGGCTGCGCTCCCAGGCTGTCTCTTCGATTTCCATGCCAGGCTCACCAAATATCGGTTGCTCGGCGTCTGTACCTTCATCGGCATCTTCAACCGATACCGACAAGGCACCTGCTGCCATCAATGCATCAGACAATGCTTCTGCTTGATGGCGCACTACTTCAATCACTATCTCGTTCCAGCTCATTGTTTATTTCTTCGCCGGTCTTTCCGCTAATTTGTGTTCTAGATAGTGGATGTTGGTACCGCCTTCGATAAAGCGAGCATCAACCATCAGTTCACGGTGTAGCGCAATGTTGGTCGAAATACCTTCGACAACCATTTCGGATAAAGCGATTTGCATACGACGAATTGCCTGATCGCGGGTGGAACCATATGCAATCAATTTGCCAACCATCGAATCATAGGTCGGTGGTACGAAGTAACCGGCATAAGCATGGGAGTCAACCCGGATACCGGGCCCGCCTGGTGCGTGCCATGCGGTTAAACGACCAGGCGACGGCGTGAACTTGAACGGATCTTCCGCATTGATACGGCATTCGATGGCGTGGCCACGGAATTCGATATCTTTTTGGCGGTAGCGCAGTTTTTCACCTGCGGCAATGTGGATCTGTTCTTGTACGATATCGACACCCGTGATCATTTCTGTTACAGGATGTTCGACCTGAACACGTGTGTTCATTTCGATGAAATAGAATTCTTCGTTTTCATACAGGAATTCGAATGTGCCTGCACCGCGATAACCCATATTGCGGCAAGCTTCTGCGCAACGTTCACCGATTGTTTCGATAATCTTGCGTGGAATACCTGGTGCCGGTGCTTCTTCGATGACTTTCTGGTGGCGGCGTTGCATTGAGCAATCGCGCTCGCCCAGCCAGATCGCATTCTTGAATTCATCGGCTAGAATCTGGATTTCCACGTGACGTGGGTTTTCCAGATATTTTTCCATATAGACTTCCGGGTTGCCAAATGCAGCACCGGCTTCCGATTTTGTCATTGTGACGGCATTGATTAATGCAGCCTCTGTATGCACGACACGCATGCCGCGACCACCACCACCACCGGCGGCTTTAATGATGACCGGGTAACCGACTTTACGTGCGGTCTTGATGATTTCTTTCGGGTCGTCGGGCAATGCGCCATCGGAACCGGGTACGCAAGGTACACCGGCGCGGATCATCGCTTGTTTTGCAGACACTTTGTCGCCCATCATGCGAATGGTTTCAGCACGTGGACCAATGAAGACAAAACCGGATTGTTCTACGCGTTCTGCGAAGTCGGCGTTTTCCGACAGGAAGCCGTAACCCGGGTGAATTGCTTGTGCATCCGTCACTTCTGCTGCACTGATAATTGCCGGCATGTTGAGATAGCTGAGTGCCGATGATGCAGGACCAATACAGACAGACTCGTCTGCCAACTTGACATATTTGGCTTCGCGATCGATTTCAGAGTGTACAACCACCGTTTTAATGCCCATTTCGCGACAAGCGCGTTGAATGCGGAGGGCAATTTCGCCACGGTTGGCGATTAATATTTTTTCAAACATGAGAAAATGGACTCGCGTGTTTTATGTGACCTGATTAAAACGTTACCTGCTCTTGGCAACGTCCAATAAACATCTCCGGCAATTAGCCGATGACAAACAACGGTTGACCAAATTCGACTGGTTGACCATTTTCTACGAGAATTTGTTTGATCACGCCGGATTTATCCGCATCGATTTCATTCAATAATTTCATTGCTTCGATAATACACAATGTGTCGCCTTCTTTGACTTCGGAACCGATTTCAATAAATGACGGCGCACCTGGTGCTGAAGAACGGTAGAACATACCAACCATAGGCGATTTAACAACATAGCCGTCTAATGCAGGGGCTGCTGGTACGGCAGCTGCTGCGACCGGTGCTGGCGCTGGTGCGGCCGCCACTGGTGCTGACTGGGGTTGCATCATGACAACCTGGTTTTGAGGAAGATGTGAGGATTTGACGATTCTGACCTTGCTTTCGCCTTCGGTCACTTCCAGTTCTTCAATATCTGATTCTCCGACCAGATCGATTAGGGTTTTGAGTTTACGTAAATCCATGAGTATTCCTCAGTTATTGTGTGACAAGTGCTTTGACTCGATATGTAAAAAACAATCGCACAACAAAGTGTGCGAGACCAGTTTGACTGCTTTAAACGGTTGATGGTTACATGTTGGCCAACGTGTAACCCACAGCCATTTGATATCCTTCTACCCCAAAGCCACATAATACGGCTTTAGCAATGTCGGATAAGTAAGAAAAGTGACGGAATGCCTCACGTTGGTGGATGTTCGTGATGTGAACTTCTACAAAAGGGATGGCAACACCAGCTAACGCATCACGAATGGCAACACTGGTATGTGTGTATGCCCCCGGGTTGATGACGATAGCTTGTATGCCTTCTTTTTTTGCGTTGTGTATACGATCGATAATGGCGCCTTCATAATTGCTCTGAAATGTGGATAACTCGGCGCCTGCAACTGCAGCCTGCTTTATGGCAGCTGTCTCGACATCTTGCAACGTGGTTGACCCATATTTTTCAGGCTCGCGGGTTCCCAGTAAATTCAAATTGGGACCGTTGATAAGCAATATATTTTTTGCCATAGATAGATAGTTTTTAGCGACAATACGCGCATTTTGCCGTCAAATAGCATCATTTGGCAAGAGAAAATTTACATAATCTGAAATGAGGCGAGGTCTTGGCGCAGTGCATCGAACTTCAATTGACCTACATAGACTTTTTTAACAGTACCGTCAGTGCCGACGAGAATCGTGAAAGGCAGGCCACCGGTTTCGTTACCTAACTGGCGCAGTAAATTGATCATGCCAGCGTCTGCAACATACAGAGGATAATCGATATGCAACTTTTCTGCAAATTGGGCGATGTTCGCCTGTGAATCAATACCGATACCAATAATTCGGGTTTCCCCGATTTTTTTTTGTAGCGCCATTAATTCCGGCATCTCTGCAACACATGGCGCGCACCAGGTTGCCCAGAAATTGATGATGAGCGGTTTGTTTTTCCATTGTGATAAAGATTGCTGTTTACCGGTATGGTCTGGCAGTGTGAGTGACAGTATGTTGGCTAGCACACGGGTTTCCGGTGTACTGGAAATTGATGGTGCCATCGTTTTGGTACCGACATAGGCACCAATGATTGCAAAAATTATGGCTGCAACGACATAGAGTAAGGTTTTTTTCATGGTGTTTCCTGACTGACGAGGGCACGTAATGCACGGATGTCGGCACGTTCGATGCGTTTGCCGGACGTACTTCTGTTGCCGCCCCGTAAATCATCTGGATCATAGAGAAATAAATGCACCCCTTCCGGAGCAGTGCCTTTTTGGGGTACTAAAAAGCTGAGTGTTTCGACTTGGCTGTGCTTGTTTTTAAAGTGGGCACTTTCACTGACTTCATAGGAGATATGCTTGTTTAAAAGAAAGATTTCGACTTCTTTGCTGTTCGATGCGAACAGTTGTAAGTGAATGTCTGAATGTTTGCCTGCAGTACCATTTAGAACTGCACCTATCAGGTAAGGTGAGAACTGTTCCAATTCTTCCATGATTGTTAAGGCGAGTTGGCGTAAATGCAGTAGCCGGGCCGGTTGAGAGTCCCCGAAAAACAATTCGTTGTAAATACGCACTTCGTCTTCGATTTGCGCATTGCCTGGTAAGACATCGCGTCCTGGCTTATGGTCACCCAGAATCTGTTTGGCGGCTTTGCGCTTGGCAGTGCTGTAATCAGCACCGTCTTCGGCAATCATGCGGGCAGCACTGGCAGCAATTTCTGCACGCAGTTGCTCGGTTTCATTCGAGAAAAAATCATCCATACCGTTATCATACCTTGTGAATCTGAGATCGGTATGCAATGGAAATTAAAAGGTTTGGTCTGTCTCGGGTAAAATTACGTAATAACATATGTAAAGCCATGTTCTAACAATGGCTTTACTGTCTTTTAACCTTGTTGATCATTTCCCGTAAACAATGCATATCCATATTCTCGGTATTTGTGGCACGTTCATGGGCGGTCTTGCTGTGCTGGCAAGAGAAGCCGGCCACAAAGTAACCGGCTGTGACGCGAACGTCTATCCACCGATGAGCACCCAGTTGCAAGCACAGGGAATCGAACTGATTGAAGGATTCGGTGCCAACCAAATTGATCTGGTACCGGATTTGTTTGTCGTGGGCAACGTTGTCTCGCGGGGCAACCCCTTGATGGAAGCCATTTTGAATCGGGGCTTGCCTTATGTGTCCGGTCCACAGTGGATTGGAGAACATATTTTGCAGCATCGCTGGGTGTTGGCTGTTGCCGGCACGCATGGTAAAACGACCACATCGGCCATGTTGGCATGGATTTTAGAAGATGCCGGTTATAGTCCGGGGTTTTTAATTGGTGGCGTACCAATGAATTTCGGGATTTCGGCGCGCCTGTCAGGTGCCGGTCAGTCTTCCGATTTCTTTGTGATTGAAGCGGATGAATACGATACTGCGTTTTTTGATAAACGCAGCAAGTTTGTCCATTACCACGCAAAAACAGCGATTTTAAATAATCTGGAATATGACCACGCGGATATTTTTCCTGATTTGCAGGCTATCGAGACCCAGTTTCA
>JAATFN010000283.1 GCA_015655165.1 Betaproteobacteria bacterium
CAACTTCTGCAGCATCAGCGTGGCGCAGGGCCAACGGTGTAAAAAGGCCATGGTAGGATTCTTCCTGCTGTTTGCCATCCAACAGTGCACCCAGATTAGCGCGTAAGAAAGGCAAGCCGATAATTACATCTGCTTTTGAAATGATTTTATGTGCGCGCAGTGTCATGTTGTCAGTATCACCAATACCGGTGCTGACCAGATAGAATTTTCCACCGACATGTTTAGAAACGACTTCCATTATTTTCCCATTCAATATTGATACAGAACCATTCCAGAAATGATGGCATGTATTAATCTTCTTGGCAAAACTCAAATCCAAATATATTGCAAACGATGTCTCTTTAACAAATCGTGTTCGCCGATAATGAATCCAAAATATTTAAACATGGTCGTCCTATCCCAGCTACCGAATGATCAGATATCAATGGCTATTCTTTTTCTCGGACATATTGCTGACCCACCGTACAGCTGGCCACAACAATACCATATAAATCAATGCCGACAAGACGAGCGGTGCAGGACTATACAACAACGACTGTGCATCCCGTGCCGTTCTTAATAGCTCTGGCATTCCTAGCACACTGGCTATGGTAGTCATCTTGATGACTTGCAGGCTATTGTTACATATCTCGGGATTCGTATTTTTTAATACCTGTGGCAATACAACATATATCATGGTCTGGAATTGATTCATGCCAGTTGATCTAGCGGCTTCAAATTGGCCTTCTGGAATTGCCTCAATCCCAGCACGCAAAATTTCTCCATAATAGCAAGCTGTGCTTAACATCAAACTTACTGCAATAATGGGCCAATTCGAGAATCCCATTTCCCAGAAATTTGACAGAAAACTGATAAAAATTAACAATACTAAAGGTGGTAAAGCACGAAACAAATCAATATAGATAAAAAATATGCCGCGTATATAACGTGATTTGACAATTGTCGTACACAACGCTACCAAAAGACCGGAAACAATCCCCAGACCAATTGCAACAACAGACAATTGAACCGTCATTTTCAGTCCTTGCATGAGCAAAGGAAATACATTCTTGAAAATGTCAATATTAAAAAAAACCTGAATAATGTCATGCATGACTTATTTTTCCCATTTCCAATGTTTTTCCATATATCGGCTACCGACAACAATAGGTAAAAACAGTAATAGGTATAACAAGACACTTACCGTCAGTGGAGAAGGATTACCTGAGTGCGACGCTGCAGATTGAGATGCCCCCAAAATCTCTGTTAAACCAATGGCAGAACCTAGTGCCGTGTCGCGGGTTACCGATATCACTTTACTCGTCAATGGTGCCAATACCATTCTGTACACTTGCGGAAGAATCACCAAATACATGGTTTGCAACCATGATAAGCCTGTTGAACGGGCAGCTTCAAATTGTCCATTTGGCAGCGAGCGCATACCTGACCAGAGACTTTCTTCAACATATGCAGACAAGATTACCGACAACGTCAGCCAAGTCGTCACAAACGGTGAAATCGAAATATCCAGATACGGTGCGCAGAAAAACACCAAAATCAGCATCACCAGAGGAGGAAGTGTTCTTAATATATCGACATAGGCAATCACCAATCTAGATAGGGACACAATGCCGATATTTCTGATGACGGCAAGAACCGTCCCCAACAACATGCCACTAAGTGTAATCAAGAAAGCCAGCCAGATTGTAATCCCAAGACTTGCCAGAATATCGGGCCAATATCTGGAAATGACATCCATATCAAAAAAGACATCAGCAATTCCGATTTCCATATCAGGGCTCTTTCAAATATCTTGATAGAAATGCTTGTGTCCGTTCATGCTGCGGATGTTTAAAAATTCTCTCGGGTGCTCCCTGCTCAATAATTTTTCCGCCATCCATAAAAACAACACGGTCAGCTGCCTCATATGCAAAACCCATTTCATGGGTCACCACAAGCATTGTCATCCCCATCGTTTTCAAGTTTTTCATGACGCTTAAGACACTACCAACCAATTCCGGATCTAATGCACTTGTAGGCTCATCTAGCAACAATATCTCGGGATCAAGCGCAATAGCACGCGCAATCCCGACACGTTGTTGCTGTCCACCCGATAATTCACCCGGCCATGCATGCGCTTTATCGGCTAAATTAACCTTCGTCAAAGCAAGCAATGCTTTTTCTTCCGCATCTTTTCTGGAGAGTTTTTTAACATGGCGCAATGCCAAAGTCACATTGCCCAACACCTTTAAATGGGGATACAGATTAAACTGCTGAAATACCATCCCCATTCGTTGTCTTAATATATTAAGGTTCGTATCTGCTTTGGTCACTTCTTCCCTGCCAAGCATGACTTGCCCACTCGAAATATCTTCTAGTCTGTTGCAGCACCTTAAAAGACTGCTCTTGCCTGAACCTGAAGGGCCAATAATACAAATCAACTCTCCATGGTTCACGGTCAAATCAATACCCCGTAAAACAAGATTATCGTTGTATTTTTTTTCCAAACCAATGATGTCGAGAACTGGGTAAGTCATGCCTGTCTCCGTCATTACTTAGCGCAAGTTAATGTCACTGGCGTTGGATCATAACCAGGGAAATTTTGAATACCGGTACCAACACCAATCTTGACACTTGCCGAATCGGCTGCAGGCGTCACATCAAACCATTTCTGGCTCAATTTCACAATGACACCTTTTTGCTTCAAACATTTCAATGCATTAGAGAATTTTGCGCGTAATGCCTCGTCATTTTTACGAAAACTGATCGCTACAACATTGCCCGAGTTAATCGAATAGGTGGCGACTTTCAATAAAGGATTTTGTTTTGCAGCCCAACTGGTAACAGGCATTGTTGCCATATTTGCATAAGCACGGCCAGCCAATACTGCTTGAATGGCATCGGCATTTGTACTGTACGACTCAATCAGATAACCATATTTGTCCTGATTAGCTTGCAACCATCTCTCCAGTGGATTGCCTTTATTAACGGCAACAACTTTACCTTTTAATTCTTCAATACTTTTAATATCCGCAGCAGATTTTTTAACGACAAACGAATATTGTGAATTCAAATAGCCTTCTGTAAATAAAAGTGCATTAGCTTGTTCCAAGGTCGCTGTTATTGGTGCCACGACAAAGTCATATTTTTTTGAATTCAGCCCTGGCAAGATCGCATTTAATTCGACACCATCTACATTAATAGTGGCGCCCATTTCTTTTGCCAATTCTGCTGCCAAATCAATATTAAAACCAACCAACTTACCTGATAAATCACGCATCGCATGTGGTGCATACGTCGCATCCACCGCAGTGTTATATGTTTCAGCCGCTACTGCCGTACTGATACACATGGCGGCAACAAAAGAAAAAACCTTCATTCCTGCTGCTTTTTTCATCATTTCCATTTCAATTCCCTGTTCAAAAAATCGATCAATAACCACATACTTTATCCAAACACTTTCTTCCCCTGCTTATCTCCAGCCTATATATTCATGACAATACATAGGGCAAAGACCATCCCCCTGATCTGACCAGAACAGGTGCAATTGCTTTTGCAACAGCTAATAATTTTTCGTCGGAATAACGCGGTCCTGTCAGTGTTAATCCTACCGGTAATGCATTCGGCCCCTTATATGCAGGAATATTGATGCAAGGAGCATGCAACAGGGATATCGAACGATTAAAGACAGAATCACCTGTACTTTTTAATCCCAATGTTGCCTCACCTGGCGCGCTAGGCGTCAAAATCGCGTCATACATCGATGTGGCCTGATCAAATAACATGCGGCACTTTGCAGCCAGGTCATAGGCATGCACTATCTGTGCTTTAGAAATACCTCTTCTGTTTTCAACTTGTCCTTGAAAGTCTTCATGCAATAAATGTTTTGCACGACGATATTCTTGCAGAAATGCTACCGTTCCTTCGCTGTACATAATGACTGACTGTGCATCATTGAGTTGATTGAATTCAGACGGCAGTACCAATTTCTCAACAGAGACACCCGCTTCTTGCATGGCTAGAATTGCATTTGACATCGCATCACGTGTTTCCTGCTCTGCCTTATCCCATTCTGGTTGACAATAGTAGGCAATACGTGCGCCCTTTAATGGAAACGCAAGGATATCCTGTGTTGGAATGATGTTATAAATATGAGATAACACGATTAAATCATCTACACAACGGCCATACCACCCTAGCGTGTCAAGAGACGCTGCATAGCGTTTTAACCCCTCACTACTGACCGCATTCCAGGTTGGCTTCATTGCATACACACCACAAAACGAAGCCGGCCGAATAATCGATCCACCTGTTTGCGTACCCAATGTTACCGGCACGTGATAATCAGCGACTGCAGCACCTGATCCACTAGATGAGCCGCCAGGAGTACGGGCATGATCAAACGGGTTGGTCGTTACTGCACGCCGCCCCATCGCAGCGAATTCTACGGTGTCAGTTTTGCCTAAAATTAATGCGCCAGCATTGCGTAAGATCGATATACATGCTGCATCGACGTTTGGATAATGCCGATAATAGATAGGCGAATTGTATTGCGTTGGCATGTCGCACGTCATAATGACATCTTTAATACCTATAGGCAGTCCGTGTAGCAAGCCTTTATTTTCTTGCCGGTCCAGCTCGCGTGCCTGACGCAATAATGCTTCTGGCTCAATATAGGTCCATGCGCACACTTGTGCATCACGTGATGCAATACGATCCAAACAGTCACGCACGTATGCTTCAACCTTGAGTGTATTATTCCTAATACATTGAATAGCCTGAAACCCTGTTAATAAAGCAGAAGACTGTGTCATATCTTTCCATACATCGTTACATCATCTTGCCGTATTTTTATCGTGCAAATACTATGCCAGTCCACTAAAGACACTACTTACTTGTTATGTGAATGGTGTTTATACCAATGCTTGGCAATATCTTCCCTGCGACATACCCAAACATGCTGTTTTTCCAAGACATAATCTAAAAAACGTGCAAGCCCTACTGCCCTTCCCGGGTGACCGACCAGTCTTAGGTGTAATCCGACTGACATCATCTTCGGTGCAACAGCGCCCTCTTCATACAGCATGTCGAAACTGTCACGTAAATACTCGAAAAAATCATTGGCTGTCGCCATTGCTCCACGACTAAATTTTCCATCGTTATTTGCAAGGCTATAGGGGATGATCAAGTGATGACGCCCCAAGACATTGCTCCAGTATGGCAATTCATCGTTATACGCATCCGAGTCATAAAGAAAACCACCATGTTCTACCAACAAACGGCGTGTATTGATTGTTGGTGCATAACGGCAATACCAACCAACAGGTGGTTTACCTATACTGCGCGTAATAGAATCATATGCAGCATGAATTTCTTCTGCTTCTTGTTCTGCTGTAAAACGTTGTGCCCGAACCCATCGTCTGCCGTGACTACACACATCATAACCAGCATCGCAGATTGCTTGTGCAACTGCAGGGTTCCGTTCCAAAGCCAGGGCAGTTGCAAACACTGTCGCTGTCATTTTTCGTTCTTGCAACAATCTGAAGACACGCCAGATACCAACGCGACTACCGTATTCATACATCGACTCGGAAGCAAGGTCACGTCCTTCAAAACCACCTGCCCCACCTTCTGTTAGCCCAGTTTCTGTTTCACCGTCGCCATCGGCAAACGATAGTTCAGAGCCTTCTTCGTAATTAATAACAAAATTCAACGCTAACCTTGCATTATCTGGCCAGTGCGGATGAGGAAGGTTCTTGCCATAACCAACAAAATCTCTATTCAAATGATCACATGTGTCATTCATGTCATACTCCTTGTGTAAATATGACCTCAACGGGTTGCTCCAAATGTGCAATAACTGTGTCATCCTGATCACCGCTATATCCCATGATGACAACAACTTCGTTAGGTGCAGCAACGGCAGTAAAGGTGTAATGCCATATATCTGGCCTATAAGC
>JAATFN010000030.1 GCA_015655165.1 Betaproteobacteria bacterium
ACCGGTGAACGTGCTTTTAACTGGATTGTACGCAGGTTAGATGGTTGCCCTCGCCCTCAAGTTAGCTGGATACGCATCCCTTATTTGATCCCGATGTGCTGGCAAAGCACCGATACTATGCCTGCCCAAGGGTTATATACGTTACTGGAGAATTTGCAAAAAAACGAAGCTGACAGCATCTCGTTTGCCATGGGCTTTCCGGCTGCCGATGTCGAAAAATGTGGTCCGACTGTATGGGCCTACGCCCCTTCGGCACAAGTAGCACAAGCAACAGCCCAACATATGTACAATGCAATCAATGCGGCCGAATCAGCGTTTAGCGGCGAGATACTTGATGCGCATGATGCTGTCACCCGGGCCATCGATATTGTCAGTCATCAAGGCGGTCCTGTTGTCATCGCCGATTCACAAGACAATCCTGGTGCTGGTGGCAGTGCCGATACAACAACACTGCTAAAGGCATTAGTTGCCAGTGAGGTTAAAAATGCAGTCCTCGGATTATTAGTTGATGCGTATGCAGCCGAGCAGGCACATTTGGCAGGCGTGGGGGCTAAATTGACATTATCTCTGGGCGGTAAATCGGGGATTCCCGGAGATACGCCATTTGAGGCTACGTTTTTGGTAGAGCATCTTCATGCAGGAGACGTGGCAGCAACCGGGCGAGTTTTTAAAGGTTATCATTTGACTCTGGGTAAAAGCGCATGTCTGGTAGTCGGAGGAGTTCGAGTGATCGTCGTCTCCAAGCCTGTGCAATTACTTGACCTCGCGCTATTGCGGTTTATTGGTATCGAGCCGACCAGACAGTCGGTGATTGCCGTTAAAAGTACCGTACACTTCCGTGCAGATTTTGCCCCGATAGCCACAGATATTCTGATTTGTGCAGCCCCTGGCACATTTCTCCTTGATCCGTCCCAGCTCGTATGGAACAAGCTGCCAGACAGCATACGCAAACGACCTGATGCGCACTGATCCTATTGACTGGTCGGTAAAGAAGGCTCTCCTAAGGACAACATTAGGCGATTAGCCCAATTGAAAAATGCTGCAGATTGTATCAAGTCTACAATTGCCGCATCATCCAAACCGACATCACGCAACCGTTGTATATGCGCTGCTGCAACCCGGGATGGTGTTTGCGTGAGTGCAACACTAAAGTCGACCAATGCATTCCAGCGCTCGCCCAGATCCGTATCAACGCCCTCATCGAGCAATTGCTGTATTTTGCTGTTTTCTTTGGAATAAAACGACGCGAAGCGGGCATGAACAGATGCGCAATAAATGCATCCGTTATAGCGTGAAGTAGCCGTTGCGCTTAATTCCCGTTCAGCACGCGGCAAACCTGCATCTGGATTGAAAAAAATATCTTTGTCGGTTCTTGTTCTTGAACCTAAAATATCGGGATCATGCGCAAGCAGCAAGAAATAAGGACTTTTAGCACGAGCGCGATCGACTAACCCTGCATAGTGGCGCTCTGTTAATTGCGTTTCTTTTAACGGTTCCAACCATGGTTCCCAACCTAACATCGCTTGTGTAAAAACCACTGGCTGCTCGATATTGGCGGGTTGCAATACTTGATCACTCATACATTTACCTCTTGACGCGCAGATTCATTGCCTGATGCGTGTAGCAACACCTGCAAACCGGTGACAACACGAATCTGGTACGTCAGGAAAGACACCAACTGCGACAAAGTCACCATATCCGCTGTTGTCCAGCCTGCATTGATTAACTGTTGCAGTGCTTGAGGATTTGCATCACGCAAATGAAACACCAACAAATGGGTATGACGCAATGCAGCAGCCAAATGTTCACCAAGCCGGTGTATGATACCCGAATCAGGTGTATATATGATACCGCCCTGATCTTCAATAGTTAGTGGACCTTTGGGATAACTGCCATAAGGGCCTTGTGTTAATGAACTTTCAGCTTCACGAAGCACAATCTGTAATTCGTCGACAGCCACGCCATCCAGCAAATCACCATAAAAAACGGCAATATTGTCTTGCTGATGAAGTTTTGCGACAAACACTGCCACTAACAAACGCTCTTGCCGGGTAAATTGGGAATGTGCCGCTGCTGCCGTACCGAACCGATCCATAAAACTTTGCTGGGCTTGTTCGCGTGCAGTAGTGCGCAGTTGACGTATACGGCTTATAGGATCATCGGGATGGATACCGGCCAAATGATCAATAATATCGTTTGGAATCTGGGTCATGGTGCGACTACCTCCTTGCTGTGACCGACTGGGGGCGCGGTTTTCCAGCCAAGTGCCGGTGCGACTTCTTTGGCAACCAATTCAAGCGAACGTAAAACATATGCATGTGGCGGGTCAATGTCATGCACCTGAAATACGATATCAGTTGCATCGTCTAAGACGGTATCTTGCTTTAATGAAGCAATTACATCAGCCGGTGTTCCAATATGTACATCATATGCTTTGATAATCGATGCTATGGGTGCATCATGTGCCAACCCGGTTTTATTGAAATCATTGGCCCGTAATTTTTTACGCAAGCCAATCTCTGCAAAACGCAAGGCTTCTTCGCGCGTATCTGCGACAAATAAGGTACGTGAAGCCATAATCCGTGGTGCAATACCATCTGGTAATGCTGCAAAGTAAGCATCGATAATTGGCTGCTGAATGATACTTAAAGGTAAGTCAGGTTGGCCTTGCGGACGTGGCTGTGTGCGCGAGAGCATCAAACCATCACCAGCTTGGCCCGCACGTGCTCCCCCTTCTACTCCAAATGTCGCTTGCCAGAGATGCTGCGTTAATTCCGGGCGACGTGGATACACTTGAACATTACCTTGTAATAGTAGGTCAGACCATGCATCTCGCAAGACTTGGGTATGATGTGCCATTACCGGTCCACGTTGTGCGCTATCAGCACCGAACGCTGTATAAGACTCCAATGTACCACCGGTACCGATACCTACCTCCAGACGGCCATTTGAAATAATGTCCAGAACGGCCGCATCTTCGGCAACACGGACAGGATTTTCCATTGGCAAGCAAATGACACCCGTGCCTAACCGAATACGTCTGGTTTGCGCTGCAATATACGCCAGTAAGACAAATGGCGCAGGCAACCCACCTTCAAACTCATGGAAATGATGCTGTGCCAGCCATGCAGTATCAAAGCCCAATGCTTCAGCATGGACGATTTGCTCTGTAATATAACGATAACGTTCACTTGCGCTAGCCACATCCAGAATGCGGCTAAAATGGCCAATACGTTTTGTGGCCACTTTGTCATGCGAAGTAATAGTTTGCGACAAGATATGAACTCCTTTTTACCCGATATGGCTCGCCTTGAAGTCATGGAGTAATACCAAGCAAGGCGTATACAACAGATAATCATGCGTAAAAAATAATTGACTCAATCGTAGCAGATTTTAAAATTTATTAACCATGTTGCAGTTCCGATCATATACCTTACCTGCACCCGGTTGAACACGTGTCTGATGATTAAAATAGCTGCTTTGCCAGTGCAAAACTGCCTTGATGATGCCAACCTAAATCAACAAGAAGCATATTATGCGCTTAGTTGCGTACACAACTTTGACACCGCGTACCTGCCCTGACAACCTTCAGTGAGGCATGACGATGCTTCATTTCCCCGAAAATAATCGTGCTGCCTGATACCAGTATCCAATCGGTGACAGTGGATTTAAAGCGCACTTCAAATGAATGTTCCATGCAGATAGTCTCTACAAAACAATGGCAACAAATTTTTAATCACTTCGGTATTGAATTGAGACCACTTGCAATAGGTTGTTGTGGTATGTCAGGAACATTCGGACATGAAGCTGAACATCGTGACCAGTCACTCAAGATATATAGCCAATCATGGCAGGAAAAAATTGATCAGTACGGTGATGCAGTTTTGGTTACTGGGTATTCATGCCGCTGCCAGATTAAACGCCTAGAAAATATAAAACAGTCACATCCTTTACAAACGTTATTACAAATATTGACACACAGTATTCACGATTAAATACCTGTTTGTCTGCATCTTATCGTTATATCGCCAATAGACAATCAATCGGAAGAAAATCACCGTGGTGCGCTATGCCTGACACCACGGTTGGGCAAAGGTGCGAGCCTACACTACTGTCGCCAGACCTTAAGCCCTATAACAATTAGGTTTCATCTTTGATAACCGTAGTCGGACCATTGTTCTTGACGGAGGCAATGCCGGCTTCACGGCTCGCTTCAGTTACATAATTTTCGCTGCGTCCAATTTTTTCACCATTCGCAGCCTTCAGCGCGAAAGAGTAAGGTTGCGCTGCCGTAGATTTTTTGCGCTCGTAGCGACCATCGTTCGGACTGTTGACTTGGCACGAACTAATGCCGCTTTGAGCCCCTTGCTTGGTAGCATAGTTTTCACTCGTCAGGATGACCTGATTGTTATCGGCGCGTAATACGAAGTAGTAAGGCTGAGTAGCGTTGGATTTCTTGATAATGTAGTGGCCAGGCATTTGAAACTCCTAGTTTTTGAAATAAAAAGATTGCATTGCCCCTTGCCGCAAGGCAACATTATTAATGTGACTGTAACCATAAAAAATTTCAAGCATCGCTAAAATGTTTTACAAATCAAATGGTTAATACAATTGAGATCATGATTGCTCATTGCATGCCTGCGACGACCAGATTGGCTTTGAAATGAATGATGCCTGTTGGCAAAAATTAAAAATAATATGAGCAAGCCAACTAACCGCAGATTTAATATAAGCATTTACTTATATTAATATTTAAAAATATTATTTTTAATTATGGCTTAAACCATGGAAAATCATTCACGCTCTACGACTTGGTAGCGAATGATCCCACCATGCAATCACTCCCATGTCATATCCCGTCGTCATATTTTTGATCAAATCAATCAACACAATACACCTATCAAAATAGGTGCATAAGGAAGAAGATTTTAAATTGCTACGCATCATTTTTATTGCTGTTCTCGTTTCTGTCCTATCGTCCACCTCCATGGCGCATGACACAGAAGAAAATAAACTGCTCAAGGAAATTTTCCGGGAACTCGTTGAAATCGATACCTCCCACGCTACCGGCAATACAACGCTTGCTATTGAAGCTGCCGCAAAACGCTTACGCCAAGCTGGTTTTGATGAAAAAGATATCAACCTATTCGAACCATTTCCTGGAAAAGGCAATCTGGTTGTGCGACTTCGTGGTACCGGTCATCAAAAGCCACTGCTCCTTGTGTCGCATCTGGATGTTGTCGATGCAACCGAAAAAGATTGGGGACGCGATCCATTCAAGTTGATCGAAAGCGACGGTTATTATTATGGCAGAGGTGTACTCGATGATAAATCGACAGCAGCGATCTATCTATCGGTACTCACACAATTGAAACGCCAGGGTTACAAGCCCAGTCGCGATATCATCCTGGCGCTAACTTCCGATGAAGAGCGTCATGATGTACCCAGTAATGGCATTGCCTGGCTGGTTAAGCATCATCCTGATCTATTGCAGGCAGAATTTGGTCTGATCCAAGGAGGTAGCGGTGAACTTCGGCAAGGCAAGCCGGTATTAATGCGCATTGGTGTCAACCAGAAAAATTACCTGAGCTTGATATGGGAAGCACGCAACAGCGGTGGTCATAGTTCAACACCACGTAGCGACAATGCACTCTATGAATTGGCCAGCGCTTTATTACGGTTGCAGGCTTATACATTTCCTGCCCATGTTTCTGCAATAGTACGTCCCTATCTTACCCACAGCGCCCCGTATACGGAAGGACAACAACGTATCGATCTGGAACAAGCAGGCCGTGACGAAATCGATGATGATCTTGCCAAACGGTTGTCAACGTCCCCCGTATTTAATGCATTATTACGCACAACTTGTGTAGCAACACGTATTCAATCCGATGGTCCGGAAAACGCACTCCCCCAATTTGTCCGCGCGACCATCAACTGTCGCTTGTTACCTGATGACGACATCCAGTCCATCGAGCAATCACTTCGCGCAATCGCCGGTCCCAATATTGACGTTCAACGGTTGCGTAGCTCTGATGGCGCACGATCGTCGCCTATTGACAGCGCACTCTATCAATCGATAGTCAAAACCATCCACCATGCCTACCCAAATGTGGTGAGTATTCCATGGATGACTACAGGTGCCACAGATGCCCGCCATTTGCGAGCGATCGGCATTCCCACTTATGGCTTTTTGGGTGTATTTGCCGATCCGAAAAAACCGTGGAATGCGCATGGCAGTAACGAAAATATTCATATCGGCCAATTGTTTAAAGCCCGAGACATTGCCTTGGATCTGATTCTCGATATCACCCGTTAATAGCATGCCAAATATACACCGGACACCTTGATTGCCATGGATTGAATACACTTTATACAATGAAAAAAACACGAAGACATATACTCGGTTTGATCGCCGCCGCCAGTAGCCCGTCCCTCATTAAACAAGTCTGGGGGAAATCTTCCAAGCCTATCAATACACTTCAGATATCGGATAGTGTCAGGCAACGTCCAAGTGTCGCAGTGCTTGGCGCCGG
>JAATFN010000398.1 GCA_015655165.1 Betaproteobacteria bacterium
TGCCAATGCGATTATTGCCATACGCAGCCGTAAATTGCCAGACCCTGCAATCATCGGTAATGCTGGCAGTTTCTTTAAAAATCCCATTGTCAGTCAGGCTGACTATCAGCGCCTACATGCTACATTTCCCCAGCTAGTCAGTTATGCGCAAAATGACGGAACGGTGAAACTCGCCGCCGGTTGGTTAATCGACCAATGTGGCTGGAAGGGGAAAACGCTGGGGCCTGCCGGAGTCTATGACAAGCAGGCATTGGTGCTTGTCAATCTGGGGCATGCTTCAGGTGGCGATATTGTGGCACTGTCACAAGCCATTCAAGCTGATGTGCAACAACAATTCGGTGTAAAGCTGGAGCCGGAGCCGGTCTTTATCTGATTCCGATTGTCCCGAAATCTTTTTGTTGTGAACCAAATTAGCGCGTTAGAATAGCGCGTCAATACCATTATCATTAGTAGGGTTATCGTCTTTTCAAAAAGGTAGGAAACAGATGGATGCAAACCGGGTAGAAAAGTGGCGTAAAAATTTACATGCACAAGCCGATGCGATGGGCAATTTGTGTACAGAGGCATTTCATTATCTGGCGCTGTTTGCCATTGGCGGGATTACGGTATGGGCATCCTGGGTCGCTTTTTTAGGCATGCTGGAAAAAGGCAATATTACCGTTGACGATATTTTGCTCTTGTTTATCTATCTCGAGCTGGGTGCGATGGTGGGGATTTACTTTAAAACCAATCGCATGCCGGTACGTTTTCTGATTTATGTGGCCATTACCGCACTGACACGTTTATTGATTTCCGACGTATCGCACCATAACCCGCCTGGCATGGGTGTTGTGTATATTTCCGGGGCGATTTTATTGTTGGCGTTTGCCGTATTGGTGGTGCGCTATGCGTCTGCGAAGTTTCCTTCTTCATCGACGCAAAGCACCTATGAAAAAACTGCCGAAGAAGCAAGCGAGAGTCGTGCCGACATATAAGACAATGTGTCTATTTTTTGTCTGATGTAAAAAAACTGCCGGTCGACCGGCAGTTTTTTTTGACTTGGTCGTAATGACTTAGCCGTAATGGCAAACGTAGTCCAGCGTTTCGATGACGTCGATATCGAAACTGGAATGTGCAGGCACATCAAAGCTGGTGCCACCTTCATAGGCAGTCCATGTGTCTTGGCCTTGCAAGCGGATACGGCATTTGCCGCTGGTCAATTCCATGGTTTCCGGTGCGCCGGTTGTAAAAGTCAGCGTGGCTGGCAAAATGACGCCCAGTGTCTTTTTAGTACCATCGGCAAACAGGACAGTATGGGATACACATTTACCGTCGAAGTAGACGTTGCCTTTTTTCAGGACAGAAACATTGTCGAATTGTGTGCTCATGATTAAATCGGTCAGGGTAGATAACAAAACAGGATACACAATGCCCAGGTCGTCGAGGGCATTGTATCTTTCGGGGCTTACTGACCGCGCTTGTTGCGCGCGTTGGCAGCAATACGCATGCGCAGTGCATTCAACTTGATGAAGCCACCGGCATCAGCCTGGTTATAGGCGCCGCCATCTTCGTCGAATGTAGCGATTTGCTGATCGAACAGCGAGTCTGTTTTTGAGTCGCGGGCAACAACAATCACATTGCCTTTGTACAGTTTCAGACGTACCCAGCCATTGACTGTCAGTTGTGTCTCGTTAATCAGTGTCTGCAGTGCTGTACGCTCTGGTGACCACCAGTAACCGTTATAGATCATGGAGGCATAACGTGGCATCAGATCGTCTTTCAGGTGGGCGACTTCACGGTCCAGTGTAATGGATTCGATCGCACGGTGTGCCTTCAGAATGATCGTGCCGCCAGGGGTTTCATAGCAACCACGGCTTTTCATGCCGACATAACGGTTTTCTACCAGATCCAGACGACCAATACCGTGTTTGCCACCCAAGCGGTTCAATTCTGTCAACACAGAAGCAGGTGACAAGCGTTTGCCGTTCAATGCAACGATATCGCCTTTTTCGAATTCGACATCCAGATGTTCTGCCTGGACGGGTGCAGCTTCCGGACTGACTGTCCAGCGCCACATCGATTCTTCGGCTTCTGCAGAAGGATTTTCCAGATGGCGGCCTTCAAAGCTGATATGCAGCAAGTTTGCATCCATCGAGTAGGGAGCACCACCGTTTTTGTGCTTCATATCGATGTCGATACCGGCGTTTTCCGCATACGCGAGCAGTTTTTCACGGGAGAGTAGATCCCATTCACGCCATGGGGCAATGATTTTGACGTTCGGCATTAATGCATATGCACCCAGCTCAAAACGCACCTGGTCGTTACCTTTACCGGTTGCACCATGAGAAATGGCATCGGCACCGGTTTCGCGTGCAATTTCGATTAAGCGTTTGGCGATTAATGGCCGGGCGATGGATGTCCCCAGCAGGTATTCGCCTTCGTAGACGGTGTTCGCACGAAACATTGGAAATACGAAGTCACGTACAAATTCTTCACGGACGTCGTCAATGTAAATATTTTCCGGTTTGATCCCGAATTTCAGTGCTTTTTGACGTGCCGGTTCCAGCTCTTCACCCTGGCCCAGGTCCGCTGTGAATGTAACGATCTCACATTGATAGTTATCTTGCAGCCACTTCAGGATGACGGAAGTATCCAATCCGCCTGAATATGCCAATACGACTTTCTTTACGTCACTCATGATGTGCTTTCTACAATTACAGTGTCAATCAATAATGGTGAAACCAAGGATGCAGTATCAAGAATTCTTGCTGCTCCCCAAACTTTTTAACGGCTCGCAAACACGTATCACAATTTTTCTAATTTGCCCGGCGAATATAAATACACATACAAAGGCGACAGGCCATGATGAAATAAAAGCAAGAAGCCAACGTCGAAAAAATGCGCGGTTTATTCCGGTATTCAAAGCGGTAATGAAACCACTCATGATAATGACCATCACACACGACATTAACAGTGCAAATACTAATGGGGCGAATTTGACCGGGATCTTTTTCATGCAATTTTACCGAGGACCAGATATTCAAGTAATGCTTTTTGGACATGCAGACGGTTTTCTGCCTCATCCCAGACAACTGACTGGTGACCATCAATGACACCGGAACTCACTTCTTCGCCACGGTGGGCAGGCAGACAGTGCATGAAGAGTGCATCTTTCTTCGCACGCGACATCTTCGCTTCATCGACAATCCAGCCATCAAAGGCTTTTAAACGCACAGCGTTCTCGTCTTCATACCCCATACTGGTCCACACATCGGTTGTGACCAGATCAACGCCCTCGCAGGCGTCTGCCGGATTGGCAAAGAGGGTGAAGTGTTCATTGGTAGTCGACACCAGCGCTGGATCAATATCATAACCTTTGGGGGTGGAGACATTGACATGAAAGCCCAAGACTTGTGCGGCTTGCAGCCAGGAATAGAGCATGTTGTTGGCGTCTCCGATCCATGCCACGGTTTTACCCTGGATGGCGCCGCGATGTTCGATATAGGTAAAAATATCGGCCAGTACCTGGCAGGGATGGTGCTCGTTGGTGAGCCCGTTAATGACCGGGACACGCGAGTGTGCCGCAAAGCGGTCGATAATGTCCTGACCAAAGGTTCGGATCATGATGATGTCGCACATGCGGGATATGACTTGTGCAGCATCTTCAACCGGTTCGCCACGACCTAACTGGCTGTCGCGTGTGTTCAAATAGATTGCAGCACCGCCCAACTGATGCATGCCAGCTTCAAAAGACAGGCGTGTACGTGTGGAATTCTTCTCGAATACCATGACCAGCGTACGATCGGCTAAAGGGTGGTGGGGTTCGTAATTTTTGAATTTGCGTTTGATGATACGGGAGCGTTCGATCACGTAATCGTATTCTTCAAGCGTAAAGTCTGAAAACTGTAA
>JAATFN010000214.1 GCA_015655165.1 Betaproteobacteria bacterium
CATATCCGGAATACCAGTTTGACCAGATGTGTAATGCAGAAAATCCTGCCATCTCGGGGCGCGTAGAATATCGCGTGCTGGAAGAGGGATTGTTGGTGTATTGTGTTGAAGGCATTGATTTGCGCGATGGCCTGTCTTCGGCGCAAAGCAAATCCGGGTTGCGTGTCATGATTGTTCTGGATGGTCAGGCAAGTTTTGCTTATGGAGACCGCTGGGTAATGCTGGACGCAAGTCAGCAGGCAACTGGTACGACACCGAAAGGCATGATGATTGGTTTACGAGATAAAACACCTTTTGAGCGGCGTTGGATCAAAGGTAAGTCAGAACGTAAAGTCACTGTTCAGCTGTCTTACGAGTGGTTAGCCGAACACGGTTTTAGACCTGGTAATATGCCTGTCCAGCTGGAGCAGTTTTTAGCGGAGCAGATTGCTTTCAGGCAATGGGAGCCATCACAACTTGCTATTTCACATGCAGAAAGTATTCTCGACTATATTGGTCGTGAAGATGGCATGTCTCAGCTTGTGCTCTTGAACTGTGCAATTAGCATGGTGCGGGATGCGTTCGAAAGTGTGCAAAGTTCGGATAAAGGCAGATTGCAATTAGTCCCTTGCAAATATCAGGATATTCATAAAGTGCGGGCATTTTTAGATGATCCCCGCTATTTTTACTTGTCTGTGGCTGAGATAACGCACATGGTGTCTTTGAGCCCGAGTACGTTACAACGTCATTTTCGTGCTATTTTTGGTGTAACTTTAGACGAGTATAGAAGAGATGCCAGGCTAACGCATGCACGTGAATTATTGGAAAAAGACGGCATCAGTGTGGCCGAAGTCGCCCAACTTGTGGGCTATAACAGCGCCGCGAATTTTTCTACTGCATTCAAACGCAGATTCGGTGCACTACCGAAGATGTTCCGTTCACGCATCTAGCATTACATATTTCTTCTCTGAAAATCGCACAGATTAAGCAATCACCATTAAAAATGGTGTGTATGACTGGTCATGCAACGCTACGAGATGTGTTTAAACTGCTACTGCCAGAATGATATGCGATGCCTTGATTAAGGCCTGGACATCTGTTCCCTTTTCCAGATGCAATTTTTTTGCACTTTCATTGGTGATAATTGCTGCGACTTCTTGTCCACCGGCGAGTTCAAGCACAACTTCTGCATTGGTGGCACCTTCTGTACAACGGATAATCTTGCCGTTTAAGGTATTGCGGGCACTGGTTTTAAAATGCGTATCAATGGATAGAATGACCCAGTTTGCCTTGATCAGGGCATACGCTTCTTTACCGACTGTCAACGCCAGATGATCGACACTGCTATTGGTGATAATGGCGGCAATCTCTGTATTGTTGCCGATGTCCAGAATGACTTCGGCGTTGACTGCACCTTTTGTGATGGCTTTGACGGTTCCTAAAAACTGATTGCGTGCGCTTGTTTGCATGGTGATACTCCTGCTAAATGAAATAATCTGTGTGCTGCATGTTGCAGCATAGTGATGAGTATACCTGATGCATGCCGACAAACCGGCTGGCATGGCAATATGCTATGCGAAGTCAGTCTGATCTGTGATGGATCAGGTGAAGTCACAGAACACAAAGCCCTGAAGATGTTTAAAGTCTTCCGGGCTGTTGATGCTAAGACAAGAGAATATCGCCTAGTTACAGTACATCCGTTGCATGGTCTGCCAGACGGGAACGTTCACCACGGGCTAATGTGACATGTCCGCTATGTGCCCAGCCCTTGAATCGATCCACAACGTGTGTCAGACCACTGGAGCCTTCGGTCAGATATGGTGTGTCGATCTGTGCGATATTACCCAGGCATAAAATCTTGGTGCCGGGACCTGCACGGGTGATCAGGGTTTTCATTTGCTTGGGTGTCAAGTTTTGTGCTTCATCGATAATGAGGAATTTGTTCACAAAAGTACGACCCCGCATAAAATTCAATGACTTGATTTTGATGTGCGAACGGATCAGGTCTTGCGTGGCCGCACGGCCCCATTCACCTGCATCGTTGTCTGTTTTGTTTAACACTTCCAAATTATCGTCAAATGCACCCATCCATGGGCCCATTTTTTCCTCTTCGGTACCTGGCAAGAAACCGATATCCTCACCGACAGGCACAGTCGCACGCGTGACAATGATTTCATTGTAGGTTTTGGTTTCCAGTACTTGTGCCAGACCCGCAGCCAATGCCAATAACGTTTTACCGGTACCGGCCTGTCCTAACAGGGTCACAAAATCGCACTCCGGATTCATCAGGAGGTTCAAAGCGAAATTTTGTTCGCGGTTACGTGCTGTGATGCCCCAGACATTGTTATTAATATGACTGTAATCACGCAATGTCTTTAGTACGCCTGTCTTGCCATTAATCTGCGTGACCTGACCATAAAATGCCGGTTCGCCGTTTTTGGGTTCGATAAAGACAAACTGGTTAATTAACAGTGATGGAATATAAGGACCTGTGACGCGGTAAAAGGTGTAGCTTGTACCGTGTTTGTTTTCTTTCCAGGACTCCATATCCTTGGCATGTTTGATCCAGAAGTCATCGGGTAATTGCTGGATACCAGAATAGAGTAGGTCGCTGTCTTCCAGAACATGGTCATTGAAGTAGTCTTCAGCCGGCAGGCCAATCGCACGCGCTTTCAAACGCATGTTGATGTCCTTGGATACCAATACAACAGAACGATCAGGATAGAGCTCGGCCAATGCGCGCACG
>JAATFN010000379.1 GCA_015655165.1 Betaproteobacteria bacterium
ACACAAAAAGGATGATGAGTGGCCAGATAACCTGCCCATTTGCCCGAACGGTTCCAAAGAGGACCATGGAAACGCCAAAGGCAATGAAACCCCAGGTGCCGATCTTGCCAATGTGTTGACCGATCGGAATAGCTGGACTTTCGGCACCTAAGAAAATCTGCATGGCCTGCCTGTCTGCAATGAGCAGTACAACAACAAGGATGCCCGTCATCAGGATTGCATAGAACACCCCGATGCGAGTGATGCTGTTGACGCGGTCCCATTTGCCTGCGCCGATATTTTGAGCGGCCATCGCACTGACCGCTGCACCCAATGCCATCGCCGGCATTTGTACATAGGTCCATAATTGTTGCGTAGCGCCAAAAGCTGCAGTTGTATTCACACCCTCCTGATTGACGAGACGCATCATGGTCAGCATGGCACTGGATACCACGATCATCTGAATGCCCATTGGGAGGCCCTTGCTGAAGATCAGTTTCAGCACCTTTAGATCAGGCACCAACAGCCAAAGTTCCTGCCCCTTCAGACGCAGTGGCAAGTCCTTGTGATAAACATAGACGAGCATCGCCGTGAGGCTGATGTAATTTGCAATGGCCGTGGCCAATGCGGAACCGGATATGCCTAAAGCTGGAATCGGTCCGATGCCTAGGATGAAAAGCGGATTGAGGACTATATCAAGGATAACGGCCATCCCCATAAATAGGAGCGGTGTTATGGAATCACCGCTGCCGCGAAGCGCCATCATCAGAATGGTCTGCATCAGAATGGCGGGCATGGCGACGAACGTTACCTGAAGAAAAGCGCGCGCCAATGGTTCGATTGTTTCTGGCGTCCCTAGAAGCCCCAATACGGTGGGCGCAAGAAACCAGCCAATGATTGAGACGACAATGCTGACCGGAATGAAGGCGCCCAGCGTTGTGCCTGTTATGGCGCGCGCTGTTTCGATATCGCGACGTCCGAAAGACTGACCAATGAGAATTGTCGAAGCCATGCCGAAGCCAAAGACAAATGCCGTTAGCAGAAACATCACCAGATTGCCGTTGGTGGTGGCGGCTAGCGCTTCTGTCCCAATCAAGTGTCCGATCCATATGGTGTCTATGGAGCCGTTTGCGGATTGCAGGATCGAAGATAAGAGTGTGGGCAGGGCGAAGAGCAACAGCGCTTTATTGATAGGTGCGGTTGTCAGATCCATGGTGTTCTTCATCCGGCCTCTATCTGGTTCACCTGATTTGTAAATCAGCGATTTGCGATAATCGCCTTTGCCCGATAATGCGTCCAAGTTTCAATTATTTCAAATCGCTATCTTGAACGATGGCACCGCATTGCAATCAGTCGGCAGCATACGCAAAGTTCTGGCTTCAAAATCAATGTTTGACTGCTATCTTAGGTCGGAATCAGGTTGTATTCCTTTACCCGATGCGCCGCATCTCTTGCATGAATATCGATTGTGGAATGGTTTGGTATGATTTTTCGTCTTCTCGTTGCCGGTATGACATTGGCATTTGTAGCCTCCGCGAATGCTCAAGCGCACCCCTCACCAGCAGATCAACTTGATAAATTCATCCTTGTTTCGCAGGTCCGCGGCGTTGATATTATGCGCCTTTCCCAATTGCCGAAAGCTCCGAAAAAGAGTGATGAGACGGAATCCTGTGATAGGCCTACCAGCAAAACGCCAAGTGCCGAGGCGAGCGCTTTAGCACAGCAGGGTTGGACAGTAACCGGCGAAGCGAAACTTGGTTCTTTGCAGGTCGTCAGTTTCGTTGCCGACACAGAAGAAGGCACGAGTGGCTCATGCCTGCTGAAAGATGGCAACATCGCTTTTTATGATGGTGGTAAGCTTGTTGCACTCGCCTACGCATCCAAAAAGACCACGTTGAGCCTTGGCCGTGTTGAAGAGCACGGTGATGTTCTACGCCTTTGGGATGGTGATCTGGTGCAGCAACCGGTAGCGGATGTGAAGCTCATTGGAGGCAAGGGTATCGTCATTACTGCGTTGCCAAATGAGGAGAAGTTTTGCGCGGGGCGGGTCACGGTTCCCAACGTTTATAACGTGCCGATCATTCTGGCGCGGATAATGTTCAAGGACTACGGATGGCAGCCAGAACAGAGCAAGCAGGGACCAGACAGCTCGTCACAGGGGTTGGTAGATATGGGAATTACTGAAGTGGACGGCTGTGCGGGCACGGGCTTTGGTTTCTGTGGTTTTGAGTATAAAAATGCCGGGCACACCCTGTCGGTCGTAACAGTAGGGGATTCGCCTGATACACCATCCGTCATCTCGTATGATGTGAAGTGCGCGAATTAAAACACAGATCACAAAGTTTGAAACGGCTTTCGTATGTCAGGCCGTTACAATTTTCGCTTTAACGAAAACGTCGTAGCGGGTGCTTTTACCTAGTATTTGATGGGAAGGCTTGCGCAGCCCTGCCATCGGCTCTGCACGCAACGGCCATTTCAGCACGACACGATTTTGCGCATGCTCAAGTGCAACAAGCATCAGCTTTTCTGAATCGGGGTCAGTGCCAACGATCTCGCGAATCTGGCGCATTTCCTTTTTGACCAGTGCTGAATTCCCTCGGGGTGGATGCATGGGATCAACAAGCACCACTTGCGGCTTGAGTTTCGGGAGTAGCAAACTGGAATCGCCATGAAACAGGGTCATTCGCG
>JAATFN010000267.1 GCA_015655165.1 Betaproteobacteria bacterium
GGCAGTGATACTGATCAATAGCCTAATGTTTGCCCATCCGGATTACGCGGGTCGGAGTACCCGTATAAGAACCCATCTTTGATCTGGATACTCTGAGCTCGCCCCATTGTCGGTTGCAAACTGATTTTCTGACCTTTTTCTTGTAATAACTTCAATGTATCTGCACTGATGCCTTTTTCGATACGCAATTCATCTGGTGTCCATTGGTGATGAATACGTGGTGCGACCAGTGCTTCTGCAATGTTCATATCATGATCGATGACATTCATAATGGTCTGCAGTGTGGTGGTGATAATGCGTGCCCCACCCGGTGTGCCGGTAACTAGAAACGGTTTGTTGTCTTTTAAGACAAATGTCGGTGACATCGAACTTAATGGACGTTTCAATGCGGCAACAGCGTTGGCGTCTCCACCAACTAAACCATAGGCATTCGCAACACCTGGTTTGGCAGAGAAGTCATCCATCTGGTTATTTAACAAGATACCTGTGCCGGTCGCAACAATCGTGCTGCCGAAATTCGTGTTCAAGGTATAGGTTGTCGCAACGATATTGCCCTGTTTATCAACAATCGAATAATGTGTGGTCTGATCGCTTTCGTAGGATTGTGGTTGACCCGGTTTGATTTCGGAAGATGGTGTCGCGCGATCCGGATTGATTTTTTGTGCGAGCGCGTCAGCATAGGCGTGCGATGTCAAGCCTTTGATCGGTACTTTGACAAAGTCGGGGTCACCCAGATATTCGGAGCGGTCGGCGTAGGCCAGTTTCATCGCTTCAGCCATCAAATGGATTGTTTGCGCGCTATTGTGCCCATACTCTTTTAATGGATAACGTTCCAGAATATTCAACATCTGGATAATGTGTATGCCACCTGAACTTGGTGGTGGCATCGACATGACTTCAAAGCCACGATATTGGCCGTGTATCGGTTCACGTTCGACAACCTTATATTTTTTGAGGTCATCCAATGTGATCAACCCATTGTTGGCCTTCATTTCGGCGACGATTTTTTTAGCGATATCACCTTCGTAGAAAGCGGATGGTCCTTGTTTGGCGATGAGCTTCAGTGATTTTGCAAGGTCTTTCTGAACGAGGGTTTCACCTGCTCTTAATGGTCGACCATCTTTAAAGAAAATCGCTTTGGTTGATGCCCATTTGCCTAAATTATCTTTTTCTGCCTCCAGCATCAATGCCAGATTGGGGCTGACAATAAAACCATCTTCTGCCAGCTTGACAGCAGGAGCAATCACGTCAGCAAGTTTCATCGTACCGTGTTTTTTCAACGCCTGTGCAAAGCCGGCAACGCTACCCGGTACACCACTTGCTAGATGGGTGTATAAAGAGCGACCAGAGACGACATTGCCTGCGCTGTCGAGATACATATCGCGTACGGCACCTGCTGGTGCTGTTTCACGGAAATCTAAGGCGATATTCTGATTTGTTTTTGCATCATGAATCATCATAAAGCCACCACCACCGATATTGCCTGCATTCGGCAAGACGACAGCCAGTGCAAAACCGACTGCGACACCTGCATCAATAGCATTACCGCCTTTTTTTAATATATCCAGGCCGATTTGTGTCGCGAATGCCTGTTCGGTCGCAACCATCCCCTGTTTGCCTGTAACCGGGCTGACAATGTCATAGGTCAGATCGTAGTTGACAGTGGGTTGTCCACTGGCTGGAAGTGGGCCTTTGGCAATTGCCGAGAAAGAGATGGAAAAGGTCGCTACAGTTAGAACAAGTACACGTGCGAGTGGTTTGGGGTAACAAATCATCAGAGTTCTCCTAGTTCTTTCGTAATAATCTAAGCCATATTCTAGAAAACAGACGGTGTCTTAATATATAGGATTATCACTGTTGTTGTAACAATCAAGTTATGACTATGCTTTTTTTGCATCGTATATTATGCCTGTCTGAGGTACACTGCGCCATTATTAGCGGAAGGAGTCCCCATGGGCGAGATCAAAAGAAGCCATATCGGGCCACGTTTGTCGCAAGTGGCAGAATATAACGGTGTACTGTATCTGGCAGGACAGGTTGCGCAGCATGTCGAACAGGATATTAAAGGCCAGACTGCTGAAGTGCTGGCAAATATTGACCGTTTACTGGCAGAAAACGGTAGTGACAAGAGCCGTTTATTGCAGGTGACGATTTATTTAAATGATATGGCGTTAGCAGCAGGCATGAATGAAGTGTGGGAGTCCTGGGTGATTGCAGGCCAGACACCGCCACGTGCAACAGTACAAGCACAATTGGCCACACCACAGAAATTGGTTGAAATTACGGTGATTGCTGCTGTCAAATAATTTTCGGCTTGAACGTATCTCTGACTTGCCCCTGACGATGAAATCAATAGGGTGCAAGTCTTTTTTTTCATGTGATGAATCTGTGGAGACTATTTTTGATACGCTAGAACAGTCAAGGATTTTTTTACCTGTCAGATCATAATTATTTCAAAAGGAGACACAATAATGGCGACCTTGCCGGCTGGATTGCAGAGTTTTTCATTGGAGGGCAGACGGGCATTAATCACCGGTTCAGGTGGTGGTATCGGGTTTGCATTGGCACGTGGTCTGGCTGCAGCAGGTGCTGAAGTCGTGTTGAATGGCCGGGATGAAAAAAAGCTCGCCAATGCTGCGAAACAGTTGCGTGAAGAAGGCTATACCATCTTCGAAGCCCCCTTTGATGTGACGTCCCCAAAAGAAGTCGACACTGCCGTTAACCATATCGAAGCTGACATTGGTGCGATCGATATCCTGTTTAACAATGCCGGTATTCAGCGCCGTGCATCTCTGGAACAGTTCGAAGAGGCTGATTGGCATGATGTGATCGAGACCAATTTGAGTAGTGTGTTCTATACGGCCAAATATGTGGCACGTCACATGATTCAACGTGGTCAGGGAAAGATTATCAATACGTGCTCTGTGACGAGTGAACTGGCTCGGCCAAGTATTGCACCATACAGTGCGACCAAGGCAGCTGTAAAAATGCTGACGCGGGGTATGGCGGCCGATTGGGGACAGTTTGGTTTGCAGATCAATGGCATTGGACCGGGATACTTCAAAACGGAAATGAATACCGCATTAGTTAACGATGAGCAATTCAGTCGCTGGTTAATTGGCCGTACACCATCCCGGCGTTGGGGCGATGTCGAGGATCTGGTAGGCGCTGCAATATTTCTGGCAAGCGATGCATCCAGATTTGTCAATGGGCATGTGTTATATGTTGATGGTGGTGTGACGGCAACATTGTGATAGAGATATTTTTTATCTGTGTGCATATAGAAAACCGGTAGTGATACCGGTTTTTTAGGTATAGGTTAAACAGCTTTAGACAGATTTTTAATTTGATGGACATATGTTAGCCTTGTGTTGGTCTGACTGATTAATTGTTCATTGAGGGAGCCTGTCTATATGGTTGTGCTCAACAAGCCCATAGGAAAAGGTATGCGTACCTTCATATCGCTGGGCGTGATTGCGTGTGGTGCTTTTGCAATAAAACCGGTGCATGGCGCGGTAGTTACTTTACAAAATGGCGATCAGGTGACAGGAGAAGTCCGTCAGATGGTTGACGGCATGCTGGTTTTTGCAACCAGCATGTTTGGCGAAATCAAGATTCCCTGGGACAATGTCGCGAAGCTTGTGTCGGATCAAAAGGCGCAGCTGCAATTAAATGATGGCACCGAGGTTAAAGGCGCCATAACTTTGGATGATGCAGGGTTAATTGTACTTAGTGAACACCGTGGCAGCCAACTAGTGATGCTTGCCAAGGAAAACGTTGTGGCAGTTAATCCGCCAATTGTTGATCCTGCAATGCACTATTCGGGGCGGCTTGATTTTGGTGGTACCGCGAACCGTGGGAACACGACGGATGATCAGTTAAACCTGAACGGTGAGTTGGTTGCTAGAACCCCCATAGATCGATATACACTGGCAGTTGAAGCCAAAGAAGCGAAGTCGGGTGCCACCAGGACTGCATCCAATCAACGCATTTTGGCGCAATATGATATTTTTCTGAAAAATAAAAACTATGTTTTGGTCAATGCCAAAACAGAAAGTGACCGGTTTGCCGACCTCAATTCCCGCAGTTCTGTTGGATTCGGTTATGGTTACCAGTTCGTCGATACTGAAATAACCCAGTTCTCCGGTGAGGCGGGCTTGAGTTATGTCTACGAGAATTATGCGCATGAAGCAAACAAATCCTTTCCAGCAATGAGTTTAGGTCTGAAATATGATCGTCAATTTTTTGATAACAAGCTGATTTTTTTCCAGAATCTCACAATGGATATGAGTGTGAACAATCCAGGTAATACCTTGTGGCGCAATCGTATGGGTATCCGTGTGCCGATTGCACAGGGCATGAATGTCAGTACGCAATTTAATGTCGACTACAACAATGATCCGGCTATTGATAAGAAGAAGGCTGATTCGGCAGTAATTGTCAGTGTGGGATATGCTTTCTAGAGAGTAGGGATGCGCGCGTCATACATGACAGACGACTGTTGTATTGCTGAATAGGGTATTCACGCCTGCATGAAATAAATTATTCAATATAGGATGGTTTTTTAATTATAATAAACCGAGCAGCACTATTTCAACCAGTATCGAAATAGCGACAAAGTAAAAATAGAATGAATTCCAGTTCGGGAGAGATGATGAAAAGTTTGGTCTGCGATAAGGCAGGTGTACTGCGTATGGAAGACCGGCCAATGCCGGTGGCTGTTGCTGGTGAAGTATTAATCCGTGTGCGTCGTATCGGCATTTGCGGTACAGACATGCATATTTTCCGTGGGACACAACCGTATCTGGCATATCCCCGTGTAATGGGGCACGAATTGTCGGGTGAAGTTGTAGAAGCGCTAGCCAGCTCGCATTTGAAAAAAGGCGACCCTGTTTACATCATGCCGTATTTGTCGTGTGGCACCTGTGTGGCATGCCGCGTCGGAAAAACCAATTGCTGTACCAATATTAGCGTATTGGGTGTACATCGTGACGGCGGCATGACCGAATACCTGTCGTTGCCCGAACAGTTTGTCTTCAAGGCTGACGGTATTTCATTGGATGATGCGGCAATGATCGAGTTTTTGGCAATTGGTGCACATGCCGTGCGGCGTGCCAAGCTGGAAAAGGGACAACGTATTCTGGTCGTCGGCGCCGGTCCGATTGGCATTGCTGTCATGCTATTCGCTGGCTTGCAAGGTGTTGATGTCACTGTACTCGATTCGCGTGAAGACCGTTTAGAATTTGCCCGCGAGGTGTTACATGTCAACAATGCCATTACTGTTGGTGAGGGTGATAAGGAACGCCTGGCAGCAATAAGCGATCAGGAGTTTTTTCATGTTGTCTTTGATGCGACCGGTAATATCAACGCCATGGAGCGTGGCCTCGAATTTGTTGCGCATGGCGGCACCTATGTATTGGTATCAATTGTGCGAGATACGTTCTCGTTTGCCGATCCCGAATTCCACAAACGGGAAACGTCGTTACTGGGAAGCCGCAATGCTACAGCAGAAGATTTCGATGTGGTATTGAACGCCATGCGTTCAGGTAAAGTACCAACACATCTGTTGAATACACACCGTACGACACTCGATGAGTTCGCCAATACTCTGCCGCAATGGATGGATCCATCCGCAGGTGTGATCAAAGCGATAGTCGAGGTATAAATGAATCCGATACTGCAATTTGGTACAAGCCGTTTTTTGCAAGCACATGCGGATTTTTTTATCAGTGAAGCGCTACAAACTGGTCATGCCTTAGGCAATATTACCGTCGTACAAACAACAGGTAGTACAGAAAGTGCACGTCGTATTGCTGCATTTACACAACCAGCTGGTTATCCTGTCATTATCCGGGGCCGCAAAAACGGTGTGGTGATCGATACTGAACAAAAAATCACATCGGTCACACAGGCATTACAGGCAAGCCGGGATTGGCCGATCATTCGCGACGGTGTTGCGACTACAGTGAATGTGATTTTATCAAATACCGGGGATCGGGGTTATCTATTGTCACAAGATGACCATGTCGGGCTGATCGATAGTGATATACCGCCGGTCAGTTTCCCGGCCAAACTACTTGTGTTGTTATATGCACGTTTTATAGCCGGGGCTGCACCGATTACCCTGTTTCCTTGCGAGTTGATTGTCAGTAACGGCGATGTGTTACGTGCATTGGTCATCGATATTGCCCGTCAATGGGCGCTGGACGAGGCATTTATTACCTATCTTGCACAACGCTGCGTATGGGTTAATTCATTGGTTGACCGTATTGTCTCGCAAGCTATAGAGCCTGTTGGTGCTGTGGCCGAGCCCTATGCATTGTGGGCTATTGAAGCACAGCCAGGCATGACGTTGCCTTGTACGCATGCGCAGATTGTTGTCACAGATAATCTGGTGCAGTTCGAACAATTGAAGTTATGGTTATTAAATCTCGGACACAGTTATCTGGCAGAGCGCTGGTTGGTTGACGGTAGGCCACAAGACGAGACTGTTGTGCAGGCGATGACAGACAAGCCATTAGTCGGACAGCTTGAACAGGTATGGGAAGAAGAAGTTATTCCTGTTTTTGTTGCATTAGGGTTGGAAAATGAAGCACGTCATTATCTGGTTGACGTCAGAGAACGGTTTGGCAATCCGTTTCTTGCACATCGTATCGCCGATATTGCACAAAATCATGAAGAAAAGAAACGTCGTCGTTTCTTACCGGTGGTGGAGCTGGCACAAGAAAAACAGCTCAATATCGCACAACCACAGTTGCGTTATGCATTGCAACTGCCTGCGCGCGGCGAATTAAGTCAACAGAGCTGATAAAATGACGGTTTCTATTCATGTCGTACTAGAACGTTAGTACTTTTATGTCGAAACCACCTACCGTTTTCAAACGTGCAAGCAACCTGTTGCTGCAGTTTATTGCCGAGAGCATGGCAATGCATCAGCCATTGCCTTCCGAGCAATCTCTGGCAGTGACTTGTTGTGTCAGTCGTACAGCTGTGAGAAGTGCGTTGGTGTATCTAGTCAAGCAGGGAGTGATCAGCGACTTGCGACATCGTCGTGTTGTACGCACACCAATAGATGCGGATTATTTCGATCTGGTTGAGCTGCAGTCGGGAGCACAGCGTATTCAGCAAGTCTTGATGGAACGTGTTTTTTTAAAAGACATGCCGCCAGGTGCCGAA
>JAATFN010000426.1 GCA_015655165.1 Betaproteobacteria bacterium
CACATTTTTTGACGTGGTATTCAACCCATTCCTGATTGATCGTAATGTAGCCTTCAAAGAAGTGCATACGCGATTTGTAAGCCTCATTGTCTAACAGATCGTTGATACGGTCTGTCATCATGTCCATGCCATAGACGTGCCAGTCCGTTGTTTCCAGAATGCGTTTGGACAACTGGTGGCCAATAAAGCCATTAACGCCAAGAATGAGTACTTTTTTCATAGTATGTTTTGTTTATTAAAATGATGCTGCTTCGTATGTTAAATACTGTGTCAGCGGCGCTAGTTGGTCATTCACCATTATGTTGATGATTTCCAGATAGTTGCCATCGCCGCAACGTTTATATAGCCGGTTGTTTTCTATAAAGCTTTGTTGCATTGCATGCTTGTTGCCAAGTGCCAACACAGATGATGGAGAAACTAGCCTCGTTTTTGTGACCGTAATTTTATCATTGGCAATATGGAAGAACGCCCCTGGATAGGGAGGTGCTACCGCACGAACCAGATTATGCACCTGTTCTGCGGTTTTATTCCAGTCTATACGGCCGTCTTCAGGTTTGCGCCCCCCGAAATAACTGCCTTTGGACAGGTCATTCGGTAAAGACGGTGTTTTACCTGCCAACATGAGTGGCAAGACATCCCACAGGGTCTTTTCTGCAATTACAACGACTTTACCAAATACTTCGTGGGCTGTGTCGTTCGGTAAAATCGGCACCGATGTTTGTGCCACAATCGACCCAGCATCGGGTTTTTCTACCATTTCATGCAAGGTTGCACCGATTTCTGTCTCGCCATGCAAGACCGCCCAATTGATCGGGACACGACCACGGTACTTCGGCAACAGCGAACCATGCATATTGTATGCACCGATCTTGGCTGTCGACAAGATCGCAAACGGCAGCATATGACGGTAGTAAAAACTAAAAATATAGTCCGGCTTTGCTGCTGTTACTTGTGCCAGCAACGCCGGTGTCGCCGGATCTTCAGGGGTGATATAGGGGATATCGTTTTCCCGGCATACTTGGGCCACCGAGCCAAACCAGATGTTTTCATTCGGGTTGTCTTGATGAGTGACTACAAGTGAAACATGTACGCCGCGTGCCAATAGCACTTTCAAGCAGCGTACACCGACATCATGGTAAGCAAAAACGACGGCATTCTTCATAGTTGATCGTTGTTGTTTTTTTCTTCGAGAATGGCTTGCAAGACGTAACGCGGACGTGAGCGTACTTGCTGGTAGATGCGTCCGATATATTCACCCAGCAGGCCGATACCGAACAAAATCACACCGATCAGGAAGAATGTAATGGCAAAGAGTGTAAATACCCCTTCAACCTCGGAACCTAGCACAAAACGACGTACCAGCAAGTATACGAACAATAATGCAGAGGCAAACGATAAACCAATACCCAACAAAGACAAGAATTGCAGGGGGACCAGAGAAAAACCGGTGACCAAATAAAAATTAAGACGAATCAGGCTGTATAGAGAGTATTTTGATTCGCCGGCAGCACGTTCTTCGTGTTCGACAACAATTTCTGTCGGGTGACGTGAAAACGTATAGGCCAAGGCCGGCACAAACGTGTTGACCTCACTGCATTGATTGACCAGATCAATGACATTACGGTCATAGGCGCGCAGCATATTGCCCTGATCGGTCATTTTGATGCGGGTAATCTTCTCGCGTAAACGATTCATGGCCTTGGAGGCAATGGTACGCCAAGCAGAATCCTGACGTTCGCGGCGAATCGATCCGACATAGTCATAGCCTTCACGTACTTTGGCAACAAGATTACCGATTTCTTCCGGTGGATTTTGCAAGTCGGCATCGAGCGTAACAACAATGTCGCCACGTGTTGCTTCAAAGCCGGCCAATATCGCCATATGCTGGCCATAATTGCCGTTAAAGAGCACAACTCTGGTCACATCGGGGCGGGCACGGAATTGATCCGACAAAATCTGGGCCGAACTGTCACGGCTACCATCATTAATAAAGACGATCTCGTAGTGCATACCCAACGCATCCAGTGCTGGATAAAGGCGGGCAAATAGCTTTGCTAGTCCGGATTCCTCGCTATATACGGGGATAACAACAGAAAGTTCTGGTTTCATCAGTATAAATACGATTAATGGGGGCGATGCGTCACCATTTCCCCCTGAAATTTTTATTGAAGAACGGATTTTACCGCTTCTACCGCACGTTCGACATCTTCTTTCTTCATCGTGTTAAACATCGGTAATGAGACAATAAGACGGCCAACATGTTCCGCAACCGGAAACATGCCTTCTTTAAAGCCACGTTGACGGTACAGTGCCAGCAAATGGATTGACGGGTAGTGGTAACCGATACCGATTTGTTTTGCCATCATTTTTTCCATGAAGGCAGCTCGGGTAATGCGTTCTGGCAACACTAACTGGAACATGTGCCAGTTGGAGTTCTCGAAGTCCGGTATCGGTAGTTGTGCGCCGTATTTGGCTTCGAAATCGCTGCCAAATACGTCAAAATAATGTTTGGCCAATATTTTGCGATGCGCTGTCACGGCATCAATATGGGCAAACTGACCCAGACCAATGGCGGCAGCCACATCGCTCAGATTGAATTTGCCGCCCAAGACATCGACTTCGAGGCCATCAAAGCCGCTGCGTACGACGCCTTGGAAACGGTATTTCTCGGCTAACAATGCTTCGTCGGCATTGTTGAGCACCAATGCACCGCCTTCGGAACAGGTAATGTTTTTGTTGGCCTGGAAGCTAAACGATACCATGTCCCCAAATGCACCGATACGTTGATCTTTCCAGGTCGACCCCAAGGCTTGCGCCGCATCTTCGATAACACGCAAGTGATGTTTTTTTGCAATGGCATACAAACGATCCATGTCGACAGGTAAACCGGACAGATACACCGGAATAACCGCTTTGGTTCTTGGTGTGATCGCCGCTTCCAGTTTGTCCAGATCGATATTGCGTGTTACCGGATCGATATCGGCAAAGACAGGCGTGGCCCCCACTTCGATAATCACATTGGCAGTGGCTACCCAGGATATCGGGGTTGTGATGACTTCGTCGCCCGCACCAACGCCGGCAATACGCAAGGCGACTTCCAAGGTGGCGGTGCCGGAGTTGAATGTCCGTACGATGCGTCCGCCAAAATAGTCCGACAGTGCTTTTTCAAACGCTTGTACTTTCGGACCGCTGGCAATCCAGCCTGATCGAAGTACCTCACCAACGGCTGCAATTGTCGGCTCGTCAATCGTTGGTTTTGCAAAAGGCAGAAATGGTTGTGTCATCGCTTATCAAATCAAGATTGGGTCAGAAGTAAATAGCAAGCACATCATCTCATGGATAAGACAGCTTGCCGCATGCAAAAATGTTTGGCAGCCTAACTTTTAGCCAGCAGGATAACGCCGATAATAATGACGGTAATTGCCAAAATACGTTGGGCGGAAACCACTTCACCCAAAAAATACCAGGCGCCAATAGCATTGATGATATAGCCTAAGGACAGTAAGGGGTACGCTATTGTTACATCAACACGTGACAAACCGATGATCCAGACGACTACAGAGATCATGTAGCAGGCCAAGCCACCGATAATCGGTAGTTGTGTTGCTAGTTTTAGTCCGATTTCAAACCAGTTCTCGGGGGTCAAATGAATCGCCCCAACAGCATTGGTACCGGCTTTCAATAATAACTGGGCGACGGCATTCAAACAAATGCCGGCAAAGATAAATCCGAAAGTAGCAGCGTTCATTATTTGGATAAAGAATCTAACTGGTTGTTCTGGATGCCGGCAGGATCATTGGTGACAATCACACGACGAGGATCTTGGCTGACAACGCGCATAGGGACACCTTGTTCTTTCAATGTTTCATAAGTGCTGGGGCGAATAATGGCCAGACTTTTTTTGCCGTCATGATGGTCTTTTGTCCACTTATTAACAAATTCTCCGATTGTTGGCATCCACAAGTGTGGTTCTTGTTTCAAACCGAATGCCATTTCATCTGCATGCTGGACCAAGGTAAAGGTACGTTGCAGATAAAACGGGAAAGCGTGTTCATACATATTCACCATATACAGTGGTGTGTCTGGTGTAATTTCTGCTTCAATGGCAGGTACGTGGTCGATACCTGCGGAATAGCGGCCTTGTTTGTCATGCCCGATAAAGATAAATTGGCCTGCAACAAAGCTTGTTACGGCTAATATGACAACTGCTAGGTCTTTATGGGAGCGCGCCAGACGAATGGCAGCAACACCACCGACAAATGCAAGAATTGCAGCCCCATAAATCCAGGGTACGTGTGCTTCAAGCAATGGCAGCGAAAAACTGTCTTTGGCCATGGCAGGAATTCTCGGGATAAATGCCAGACCGATCGCACAAAGAATAGCCAGGGAGGCCGCAGACCAGACAATGGCTTTATAGGATGCCCGTTCCAGATACACGGCAATTAATAAGGCAACAGACGGGAAAATCGGCAAAATATACGATGGCAACTTGGAGCTTGAAACACTGAAGAAGAAGAAAATGAACACGCTCCAGATCAAGAGCATGATTGTCGGTTTAAAGCGGCCATTTGATGCTCCGCTCATGTTTTGTGCTTCACTTACCTGTTTGCGCAAACCATTGACGAGTGCCTGGAACAGGGTGCCAAGCCACGGCAGAATCCCCAATAACAATAACGGAATGAAATAATACCAAGGACCGGTACGGCTGTGAATTTTAGTTGTGAAGCGTTGGAAATGTTCATGGATAAAGAAAAACTCCAGAAATTCCGGATTGCGTTGCGCCACCAGTACAAACCATGGTGTTGCAATTGCAAAAAACATGATCAGGCCTTTGACTAGATGCAGACGGGCCCAGATACCCCAGTCTCTGGAGACCAATGCATATAGTACCAGCACCGCGCCTGGTAATACCACACCGATCAAGCCTTTGGACAAGACTGCTAGCGCCATGGCAGCCCAGCACAGCAACATCCAGTTGCGCTGTTGTCTTGCATTGGCGTCATTGCGTTGTGCGAGCAGCAAACTGCATAAGGCCACAGTCATCATGCCGGATAAGCCCATATCCAGACTGTTGATGTGACCCATGCCAGCCCAGTAAAAGCTCGAACCCAATACCAGGGCGGCGTAAAAGCCAACACGGCCGTTAAATATACGACGACCCGTATATGCTGTCATACCGATGCCCAATAAGCCGCACAGACCTGTCCATAAGCGTGCTTGCCAGTCACCCAGACCAAATAGTTCGAAGGTAATGGCGTTCATCCACGTTTGTAGTGGTGGTTTTTCGAAGTATTTGATACCGTTTAGGCGTGTGGTGATCCAGTCGTGTGTGGCGACCATTTCCCGTGCCATTTCGGCGTAACGTCCTTCATCGGTTGGTACCAGTGTACGTGCGCCAAGCATGTAGAGCCAGAAGAGCAGGAAAAGGATTAAGAGTGTCCAGACAAAAGGTTTTGACTCGTGTAAATCACGCATGGGCCTAAGTGTTCCTAAAATAAACGGTAATTATTTTGTTTCGAAAATCAAGGCCAGCGCAACTTTACGTCCTTCGGCCATTAAAATGTTATAGGTACGGCATGCTGCCTGATTATCCATACATTCAACACCGATACGACGCTCAGTCAACATGGCAGTTAGTTTTGGATGGATAAAACGCTGGCGCTTACCGGTACCTAAAATGACGACATCAGGTTGTGTGGCATCAATTTGTGCAAAATGTTCTGTTGTCAATGTCTCAAATGCGGTAACAGGCCAGATAACAGGTTCGACCTCGGGCAGCACGAGAAGGCTGTGTGCATAGCGGATCGCATTAAATTCAACGGCTTCGTCATCGTAGGCAGTCACCGTTTGATAGTGTTTGGTGGGAGTGCTATTTAGCTTCATGGTTGCTCGCGTAAATGGCAAGGGTCGCCGTTAGTTTGAAAGCGCAAGGTAATATTTGCAAACTAAAGTCAGGATTGTAGCGTTTTTCGTCTGGATTGATTGATAAAATACATTGCATTGGGCAAAATAGATGTCTGCAACTGACAATACAGTTGCGCTTATATGTCCCTTTTGGCCATAGGTAATGGCCGTCAAATGCAAAGGATTTGCTGTGCAACCGATCTATAAATCGAAGAAATTGGCGGATGTCTGCTATGACATCCGTGGCCCCGTGCTGGAAAAAGCCAGACAAATGGAAGAAGAGGGGAACAAGATTATCAAGCTAAACATTGGTAATCTTGCGGCCTTCGGTTTTGACGCGCCGGACGAAATCGTCCAGGACATGATCCGTAACATGAGCAGTGCCTCGGGATATACCGACTCCAAAGGGTTGTTTGCGCCGCGCAAATCGATTATGCATTACACGCAGCAAAAGAATATCCAGGATGTCACCATCGATGATATCTATCTGGGCAATGGTGCGTCCGAATTGATTGTCATGAGTATCAATGCCTTGTTAAATCAAGGTGATGAAGTGTTGGTGCCGTCTCCTGACTACCCTTTGTGGACAGCAGCTGTGAGCTTGTCGGGTGGTACACCGGTGCATTATGTCTGTGACGAGCAGGCAGGCTGGCAACCCGATATCGATGATATCAAAAAGAAAATCACACCCAACACCAAAGCGATTGTGGTCATCAATCCGAATAACCCGACAGGTGCGTTGTATTCCGACGATGTTCTGAAAGAAATCATCGAAGTTGCTCGCCAGAACCAGTTGATCGTTTTTGCCGACGAGATTTACGATAAAGTACTCTATGACGGCAATACACATACATCGATGGCCTCGTTGGCGACCGATGTGTTGTTTATTACGTTTAACGGGTTATCCAAAAATTACCGCGCCTGCGGTTATCGTTCTGGCTGGATGGTAGTGTCCGGCGAGAAAAAACATGCCAAAGACTATATTGAAGGCCTGAATATGCTGGCATCGATGCGTCTTTGTGCCAATACGCCGGGACAATTGGCGATCCAGACGGCATTGGGCGGCTATCAGAGCATTAATGATCTGGTCGCACCGAATGGCCGTTTGACGATCCAGCGTAACCTCGCGCACAAGATGTTAACCGATATCCCCGGTGTTACTTGTGTCAAACCGAAATCTGCCTTGTATATGTTCCCACGCCTTGATCCGGAGATCTATCCGATTCAAAACGACCAGCAGTTTGCTTACGATTTGCTTGCTGAAGAAAAGGTATTGATTGTTCAGGGGACGGGCTTTAATTGCCCGACACCGGACCATTTCCGGGTGGTATTCCTGCCCAATCCCCACGATTTGGCAGAAGCCATGGAGCGGATTGCGAACTTCCTGGCAAGATACCGTAAACGCTTCGGTACTGCTTAATCAACGCATTCGGCCAAGTGTAGTTTATACTTGGCCGATTTTTAAGACTACCTGTCCTTGCATAGGTGGTGTTAGCAACGTATCCGCCAAGTATTCATGGCGGAGTTTTTTTATTTATCACGACGGACATTATGAAATCCATTAAAGTTGGTTTGCTCGGCATCGGTACAGTAGGTTCCGGTACTTTCAATGTGTTAAAGCGCAATCAGGAAGAGATTGCTCGCCGCGCTGGTCGCAGCATTGAAATTACGATGGTGGCCGATCTGGACACAGCCCGTGCCACCGAACTGACCAATGGAGAAGTACAGGTTGTCAACGATGCAAATCTGGTCGTCAATCATCCGGATATCGATATTGTCATTGAATTGATCGGTGGCTATGGTATTGCCAAGGATCTGGTGTTAAAAGCCATTGCCAACGGCAAGCATGTGGTGACCGCCAATAAGGCGTTAATTGCCACACATGGTACAGAAATCTTTAAAGCTGCTCAGGACAAGGGTG
>JAATFN010000047.1 GCA_015655165.1 Betaproteobacteria bacterium
AAAGCGACATTTTGCACACTGCGGGTAAACCACAAAGCTATTCTGATCAACTAGAAATGCATTTAAACCAGTCGGAACATCATCAAGAATCTGTTCAACTGCTTTGCTATTCAACTTGACGACGGCGACACCGACACGTTCCCGGTTGTAATGGATCGGATGGGAAAAATATATACCGTCTTCGGTAGTATGGATGCCACTCAAGAGGTTCGAGACATAACTGCGGCCCTCCATCGCACGCATGAAATACTGGCGGAATCCACGATTTTGTCCAATGAAATCGGTCACTGTCGATGCGACAACAGCACCGGATGTATCCATTAGAAAAATGTTTGATAAATCAGGATTCGATCGTTGCATGAGATTTAACTGGTAGTCGATTGCTGCTTGCAGCGCAGCACGTCTATCTACAGCTTGTCCCATATAAATACGGACATCCATATCCTCTGCAAGTAACTGGGCAATTTTACGGTGTGCCCCCAATACCTGATCGGTTTGCTTGGCTACAGCACGGGAAGTTTGTTCGATATGACTATGTGCCGACTGTCTAAAATCATCCAGACTGGTACGTAAATTGGCATATGACACCCAGAATGTCGGTAAAATCGCAATCAACATCAACAGGAAGGTGAGCTTTAATGTGATTGGCCAAGCACCCGCATGCAGCAGATCAAGCTTGGCTATACCTGACACCTTGTTAAGAAGTGCGTTCATGGTTCATATTGGTTGTCATATACGTGATTGCATCAGCTCAGTAATTCTTGTTCAACATAGTAAGAAAATACATTTTCTTTAATTGCTTGTGCTTCTGCCCCAACCGCATGGATTGCTTCATAGCTAATCATGTTGTTATTCAAATATTGCAACAGGAAGGTTGCCGGGAAAGGCAAGTAGGGGGCAAGACCTGACGGTATAAATCCCATGGCTTTTAAAAACAGCCATGCATAAGGTACAAACGGTTTGCTCAGATCGACAGAAAGATAAATGACATCAATGCGTTGGCGACATAAATTCCTCAGACACCGGCGTAATACAAGATCGGCATCAGCACTCCAGTTATGAAGTTCGATAAATACGCTGTTTAAGGCAAGTTCGTGGTTGATTGTGTATACAGGGTGTGTTTCGGGATCATGTAATGTCGTATACACGGTTTCTGTCTGCATTTTCTGGTGCAGTACCATGCCGATCGAACGTGCTGTCATTGTTGTCATGGCAGTTAATTCAGGCGGTAAATACACTATAATCGGTGGTATCGGCTTTAATAATTTGCACGAGTAATAGACGCTACCGCGTTCATCTGTCTTCTGGTCAGACACACTGCGAAATTGCAGATTTGCAGGTATGTACCCAAGCATTAATGCACATGGCCGATAACCATGGTGCAAAATGGCTTTCTGGGTGTAAGGATGGCAGGTAACAGCGTGGACACACGAGACAATTTCGTTACGTGTTTTGAGATTGTCTTCCAGCGTATCAAACAGTTTCCCGAAAATTCCCGCACCTTGTGCATGCGGCGATACTGCGGCAGCACCTACTTCGACGACAGGGGACGTTGCATGGCTTTTCATCAAAGCAAAATGCCCGACTAATTCACCGCTATCGCCAGATGCAATCCATGAGGTTAAACGGCCATCTTTACAACGTGCCAGAATTTTCTGGGCAACGTACATGTCGGGATTTACATACGAATAGCCATAATTGCGATACATCAGTCGTGCCAGATGAATGGCATCGGCTGGTTCTAATGGACGGATCGTTATCTGGTTGATGGCCCGTTTGACGACATGATGTGCCGATGATGTTTTAGCCGGTAATGTGCGTGCAGCTTCAGGTAAATACCATTCTAATTCGACGCTTTGTCCAGACTTGCCGGGATGACTGACATGAATGGCATCGACCATACTTTGCAACAGGTAGGCAGATAGGCCAGCACTATCATCGTCCATCTGGTCGGGGTTCACAGGAGAGAATTCAGGTACCATCGACAAATCATAAGGTAAATCATAATCCGTGATACGTAGCTGCAGCATCGGAGGGACTACATTGATATCAATATCGAATATGCCGGCACTCGGGCTACTCATCGTCGCTGTATCATCACCATAGGTCAATCTCAAAATCGTAATAATGGCTTCTTCAGTTGCCAGTTCCATGCGCGAGACGACATCACGCGCAAATCCCCATGAGGTCGCTTGTTGGGCAAGTATTGCTTGTAAAGGACTGATGGCTTGCTGGCAGGCCGGAATCGAAAGGCGAATCCAGGTAAGTCCGGTAACAACAGGTAAATCGGTAAGTACGTTCATGGCTTTATGTGTAATAGATGTCAATGGAGGCTAGGCTTGATGACGTTGATCAAGTACCCGTAGCAATTTGCCTGTACGGTTGTTAATTGTCAGCTCACGTGTTGTAATCCATTCGATTTCTAACGGATGCACGAGTGCCTGCTGAACCAGGTCGGCAAACATCGAGCGTGTTTTATACAATGCTGTGCGTAATTGCTCTGTATATGTCGTATCGATTGCTGAAGGATTTGAGACAGCCAAACGCAAGGTACAGCGATCTTTCTGATTCGTATGACTGACGACAATCTGGAACGACTGGACTTGCTGATTAGGGATGTTGAACCCTGCCAGCAACTTGGTCACATCGTCGATATACAGTGTCATAGGCCCAATGCGCGCACCTTCTTCAGTACGGCCTAATAAGCGGAATTTGCGCCATGGCGTTCCTTCCGGATCCAGCCATTCTCCACGGTCCCCTACAGGGTAGCGGATGATCGGCATCAAACGGCGATAGAGGTTGGTTAATACCAGCTTGCCGCTTTGTCCCGGTTCACGAATTGGCTCCAA
>JAATFN010000250.1 GCA_015655165.1 Betaproteobacteria bacterium
CCAGTCAGAGATCATTCCGGAAAAATTATTGCCGCAATGGGAGCCACTATTCCAGCGCCATACTCTGGAACACTGCCATTACAGACAATTGTGAATGAAGTTAAAAGTACGGCTGAACATCTATCGCATTTACTTGGTTATACAGCGGTAGCCGAGACAGCAAAAGTCATCAATATGTAATGGGAAACAACAATGATTGATTTACGAGGAAGGGTTGCTGTTGTCACAGGCGGTTCTTCAGGAATTGGGTTGGCATGTGTCGAGCTGTTGTTGCAAGAAAATGCAGCGGTTGCATTTTGTGGCCGCAATGTATCGCGCCTGCAGCAAGCAGAGCAAGATTTACGTACGCGTTACCCGGATGCGAAATTATTCGCAGCCCCATGTGATGTGCTGGTAAAAGAGCAGGTTGCTGCTTTTGCACAAGCCGTTGAAGAACGTTTAGGCGCGATCTCGATTTTGGTCAACAATGCTGGCCAAGGCAGAGTGTCGACATTTTCTGATACAACAGATGAGGCATGGGAAGAAGAGCTGCATTTGAAATTCTTCTCGGTGATTAATCCCGTGCGTGCTTTTTTGCCACAACTGAAAAAAATGCGTGCGTTACAGGATGATGCTGCCATTGTCTGTGTCAATTCCTTACTTGCCTTACAACCTGAACCACATATGGTCGCTACTTCAGCAGCACGTGCGGGAGTACAAAATCTGGTGCGCTCACTGGCAACTGAATTCAGTACGTTTGGAATTCGTGTCAACGCGATCTTGATTGGGCTGGTGGAGTCGGGTCAATGGCGTCGCCGATTCAACGAACGTGATAACAAAGCATTGAGTTGGGAACAATGGGCTGGTGCACTGGCACAAAAAAAACATATTCAACTAGGCCGTTTAGGCCATCCGCAAGAAGCAGCACGTGCAATTGTCTTTCTTGCGACCCCACTTTCTTCATATACAACAGGTAGTCACATCGATGTTTCAGGAGGACTTTCACGCCATGTCTAACAATAATAATCAGGTCACAGTTGGTTGCGCTATTGCAGCTTTTCTCGAACAATGTAATGTCAAAGCAGCTTTTGGTGTCATTTCAATTCACAACATGCCTATTCTTGATGCGTTCGGTGAACGTGGAAAAATCCGTTTTATTCCAGCGCGTGGAGAAGCAGGTGGTACTAATATGGCAGACTCGTATGCACGCACGACAGGCAGTCTTGGCGTTTGTTTGACGAGCACAGGAACTGCAGCAGGGAACGCTGCTGGCGCAATGGTTGAAGCGCTGACAGCCGGTACGCCGTTATTGCATTTGACAGGCCAGATTGAGACACCTTATCTGGATCAAAGTCTTGCCTATATCCATGAGGCTCCAGATCAGTTATCGATGTTAAAAGCAGTATCCAAAGCGGCATTTCGTGTACGCAGTATCGATACGGCAATTAGCACTATCAAGCTGGCAGTGCAAACGGCATTAACACCACCCATGGGGCCTGTGAGTGTCGAGATTCCTATCGATATCCAATCTGCATTGATTGCCATGCCGTCGGACTTACGTCCTTTGGAGATTCCTTACCAGGCGCCTTCAAACCATGCCCTGGATGAACTTGCTGCCCGTCTTGTCAAAGCCAAGCGTCCTTTATTATGGTTGGGTGGTGGTGCACGCCATGCTACAAAACAAGTCCAACGCTTGCTCGACCTTGGTTTTGGTGTGGTCACCAGTACGCAAGGGCGCGGTATTGTGGCAGAAGATGATCCACGTTCTTTGGGTGCATTTAATTTACATAAGCCGGTTGAAAATTTTTATCAGACATGTGATGCGGTCGTTGTCGTTGGTTCCCGTTTGCGTGGTAATGAAACACTGAAATACCAGTTGAAGCTGCCTCAGCCATTGTATCGTATCGATGCGGACCCTTCAGCAGAGGGTCGTTGCTATACCAGCAATTATTTTTTGTGTAGTGATGCAGCATTGGCGTTAGATGGTCTGGCCGACCGTCTGGCTACACTCAAGGTCGATCCTGCGTTTATCGGCGACTTGCAAAAAGCCCGTCAAGACTCCGAGGTGGGTCTGGTAGATGGATTGGGGCCATATAATCTTTTGGTTCAAAAAATTCAACAGGCTGCCGGTCGTCATTTTAACTGGGTACGAGATGTGACTGTTTCGAACAGTACATGGGGTAATCGTTACCTGCGTATTTTTGATTCGCGTGCCGGTGTACATGCGTTAGGCGGTGGTATCGGTCAAGGTCTGGCAATGGGTATCGGGGCTGCAATCGGTTCTGCTGCAACTGCCTCTGGTAAAAAGACATTCACCTTGGCAGGCGACGGTGGCTTCATTTTAAATCTGGGTGAACTGGCTACTGCAGTACAAGAGCATGCAAACATGATCATTGTATTGATGAATGACAAAGGCTATGGCGTCATCAAAAATATTCAGGATGCCCAATATGGCGGTCGTCGCCATTATGTCGATTTGCATACACCGGATTATGCACAATTATCCAAGTCGTTGAGTTTGCGTCATCAACGTATCAGCAATCTGGATGATGTCGAATCGGGCTTGGCAACTGCCATGTCGGAGTCCGGCCCTTTCTTGCTGGAAATCGATATGTTGTCCATTGGTAGCTTCAAGACGGCTTTTGCGGGTCCTCCAGTGAAAGTGGATGCACAACAAGGCAAAGAAACATTGTCTGTAGTGATGGAATAAGGAGGGCTTGCCATGTTGCATATATCAATGATCGGCTGTGGTGCAATTGGTTCGGGCGTGATGGGGTTACTGAAAAATGATCCCGAAGTACATTTCGATATGGTGATTGTACCGGATACGTATATCGATAATACACGCAAGATTGTGGCTGAACTCGCCCCATCTGCACGTGTTGTCACGCACTTGGAGGGTCAGGACAAGCCGGATCTGTTAATCGAATGTGCAGGTCATCAGGCAATTGAGCAACATATTATTCCTGCCTTAAAACGGGGAATTCCTTGCATGGTTGTGTCGATTGGGGCGCTATCGGAATTAGGCTTGATTGAAAAGCTCGAAGACGCTGCCCGTGAAGGCAAAACACAGGTTGAATTGTTGTCAGGTGCCATCGGCGCTATTGATGCATTGTCTGCGGCAAAAATCGGTGGTCTGGATTCTGTGGTCTATACCGGCAGAAAACCGCCATTGGCATGGAAAGATACTCCGGCAGATGGATTGTTTGATTTGCAGAATCTGACAACAGAAACCGTTATTTTTGAAGGAACAGCGCGTGAAGCGGCACGTCTGTATCCCAAGAATGCCAATGTGGCCGCAACAGTGTCGTTAGCCGGCCTGGGACTTGACCATACGAAAGTGCGCCTGTATGCAGATCCTGCTGTTCAAGAAAACGTCCATCACATTGAAGTGACAGGGGCGTTCGGCGGTTTCGAGCTGACCATGCGTGGCAAACCGTTAGCATCGAATCCAAAAACATCCGCATTGACAGTGTTTAGTGTTGTACGCGCGTTAGGCAATCGTGCCCATGCTTTATCGATATAAGTGAAGAATGCAATGAATCTGAACGAAACATTACCAATTTGTGTTGCCGGTCATTGGCGCCTGGGGCAGGGGGACCGTTATGCAACGCTATATCCTGCAACTGGAGAAGCCGTAGCCTATCTCAATGCAGCGAGTGTGGCTGATGTCGAAGAAGCGATTGTTGGCGCTGACAAAGCATTTCGTACCAGCGGTTGGGCACAACGCAAGCCACATGAACGTGCTGTGGTGTTATACAAAATCGCACAAATCATTCGTGAACGCACCGAAGAGTTGGCCCAGTTGCAACGTCTGGACAATGGTAAACCGATTAGCGAAACCCGTGCACTAGTTGCCAGTGCCGCTGCAACGTTCCAGTTTTTTGCGGCAGCGTGCGAAACACTGGAAGAAAGTATTACCCCCATGCGTGGTGACAATCTGACGATGAGTGTGTATGAACCGATGGGAGTCGTTGCCGCAATTACGCCATGGAATTCTCCGATTGCCAGCGAAGCACAGAAAATGGCACCTGCTCTGGCCGCTGGCAATGCTGTAGTTGTCAAGCCTGCTGAAGTGACACCGTTATTGGCATTGGCGCTGGCAAAAATATGTGGGGAGGCAGGCATACCCAAAGGAATCGTCAGCGTATTGCCTGGTAAAGGCTCAATCATCGGGGACGCAATTACGTTGCATCCACTGGTTAAACGTGTGTCGTTTACCGGTGGTACAAGTACAGGCAAGCATATTGCCCATATCGCAGCGGACAAAATGATGCCGGTGTCGTTGGAGTTGGGCGGTAAATCACCGACGATGGTGTTTGAAGATGCCGATCTGGATCATGCAGTTGCCGGTGTGTTGTACGGTATTTTTAGTTCGTCTGGCGAATCGTGTATTGCCGGCTCGCGTTTATTTGTCGCACGAGGCATCTATGAAGTATTCATGGATCGTTTGGCCGCAGGTGCTGCTGCCTTACGTGTGGGAGACCCTGCCAACGAAAATACGCAAATGGGTCCATTGATCACCGCACGTCATCGCGAATCGATCGAATCATATGTAGCACTGGGTGTATCCGAAGGTGGCCATATTCGTACCGGCGGTGTGCGTCCGGATGGCGGAATCTACGACAAAGGCTTTTTTTACAAGCCGACGATTATTGAAGGTGTCACAAACGAACAACGTATTTGTCAGGAAGAGATTTTCGGACCTGTGCTGGTTGCAATGCCTTTTGATAACGAAGAGGATTTGATTGCGCAGGCTAACGACAGTGTTTACGCATTAGCAGCCGGTATCTGGACACGTGACTACAAGAAGGCATGGCGTATTGGTCGTGCAGTTCAGGCAGGTAATGTCTGGATCAATACGTATAAGCAGTTTTCGATTGCGGCACCGTTTGGCGGGTGGCGTGATAGCGGACTCGGACGTGAAAAAGGTCGTTTGGGCATTGTGCAATATATGGAACAAAAGTGTATGTACTGGGGCTTGAATGATCAACCACTGCCATGGGCAGGCCAGCTGTAATCAATGCTGGATTGATGTGAATAAAATAGCAAAGGTCGACGACCGGTAGCAAGGAGAGGGTCATGGATGTATTAGGAATTGATGAGGTTACGTTTGGCGTCGAGGATATGCCTACATGTCGGCAATTCTTTCTTGATTGGGGTATGCGTTTAACAATAGACCAGAGCGATGAACTGGTATTTGAATCGTTAAATGGATGTCGCGTTGTAGTGAAACCGGCGACTGCGAAAGATTTGCCCCCGGCAATCGAATCCGGTTCAACAATTCGGGAGGTCGTTTGGGGCGTGTCTTCTGCTGCGGTGCTTGACAAGTTTGCCAGCCGCATCCAGACATTGCCTGGTTATGTCAATGATGGAAAAAGGATGGGATGCACTGATCCAAATGGTTTGGCGGTACGTTTCCAAGTGACACAAAAACACGATATCGACGTGGATTGCGCACAGATGAATACGTGGAACGAGAAAAACCGTATTAATCAGCGTAGCCCTATCTATGATCATGCTACGCCTATTGAAGTCGGACATGTCGTCTTCTTTGTTAAAGATGTCAATGCCTGCGAGGCGTTTTATCACGACAATTTTGGGTTTGAGGCATCTGACAGATATCCGAACCGTGGTGCTTTCATGCGCTGTGCAGCACAAGGCGGGCATCACGATATCTTCTTGTTGCAACCACCTGAGCCACGTGCTGGCGTCAATCATGTCGCGTTTACCGTGCGTGATATCCATGAAGTATTTGGTGGTGGAATGCATATGTCGCGTTTGGGATGGGAGACCCAATTAGGACCGGGACGTCATCCTGTGTCGTCGGCTTACTTCTGGTATTTCAAAAATCCTGCCGGAGGCCTGATTGAATATTATGCAGACGAAGATCAGCTTGATGGTGAATGGGAGCCACGTGATTTTGAGCCTGGACCGACCGTATTTGCAGAATGGGCAATTGATGGTGGTCTTGATGGGACAACACGCCGTCAGAAGAATGCAGCTGCGCCATCAGGGAAATTTCTGACAGATAAACCCAAGGCTTAGTAACAAAAAACATTGCAAGGAGTAAGAATATGGCTTCACTGAAAATTGGTATAGCTGGTGCTGGTATCGCTGGATTGACAACTGCTATTGCACTACAAAAAGCAGGTCATGATGTGGTGGTGTATGAACAGTCAAAACAGTTCTTTCGTGTTGGCGCGGATATTAATTTGACACCAAATGCTGTACGTGCATTAGATGGACTGGGAGAGAAAATTGGTGCGGCAATCAGGAAAAGTGCTGCAAGACCAACGCATCGTATCAGTCGTACGTGGGATACAGGCGAGGAAACATCCCGGCTCGAGATGTCCGATACGGCAGAAAAAAAATATGGTGCACCACAACTCACCATTCATCGTGCAGACTTGCTTGCGGCTTTATCCGATGCATTTCCTGCTGAGCGCGTCAAATTTGCCAAACGCTTAAAGTCCGTTGTAGAAAACGAGCAAGGCATCACGATTGATTTTGAAGATGGCACATCAGATAAGGTGGATGTGTTAATTGGTGCAGATGGTATCCATTCGGTTGTACGTAAAGCCTTGTTTGGCGATGAAAACCCGCGTTTTACAGGTGTTGTGGCATTTCGTGCAGTGGTGCCGGCAAACCGTCTTGAAGGTGTTCCGAATCTGGGGGCATTCACAAAATGGTGGGGACCGAATCCCCAAAGCCAGATTGTGACTTTTCCGTTAAACCGCGGTGAAGATATTTTTATTTTTGCGACCATTGGTCAAGACTCATGGCATGAAGAGTCTTGGACAACACAAGGTAGCGTAGAAGAATTACGCGCATTGTATGCCGACTTCCATCCTGATGCGACAGTGTTGCTGGATGCATGTGACGATGTGTTGAAAACGGCATTGTACGAGCGGGATCCTTTGCCATTCTGGAGCAAAGGGCACATTGCATTGTTAGGTGATGCATCCCATCCGATGTTGCCGTTCATGGCACAAGGCGCCGGTATGGCCATTGAAGATGCTGTTGTTCTGGCACGCTGCCTGAATCAGACAACAGGTAAGTCAGACATTAATGCTGCATTGAAATTATATGAATCAGTGCGTTTAGACAGAGCCAGTAAAGTTCAGCTTGGTTCACGCGGCAATACCTGGTTGCGTGATGGTGGCAATGCCGACTGGGTCTATGGCTATGATTCCTGGGAAGTACCGTTAGCAACCGATGCTGATCTGGAACATGCATGATGGCAGCCGAAGAAAAAATGTTATTGACGGTGTTATTAAAACATGACCAGTCAAAGAATCTTGAAGATATTCAGTCGCATATGAAGCAAGTCGGTTGGTGGAATCGTTTTCCGGTTGCCGGTACCCGTGTTGTTTCATGGACAGTTGCAATGGGATTAGGACAAATTGTCACGCTTGAGTTAGCACCATCCCTGTTGCCATTGGTGAATGTCGAGTTAGAACGTTCAGCATGGGGGATATTTCGTACTGAATGTTATCCCACATATGATTTTGTTCCTGTACGTGAGCGTATTTGCGAACGTGTTAAAAATGGAGGTCAATAATGCAAGAAGTTTATCTTAATCCGCATCAAGCCCGTCGTCGTCAACCGACACCTTACGAAGACTTATTGGGTGATTCAATTGAACGTGCCTTTGCAAGTGGAACAGATGACCTGACAGGTCTTGTTGCCTATTTGAATCGTTGTGGTCCCAGTTGCCCGAAAAACAATGGGGTATGGACGGAAGAAATATATAAAGAAGAAATTGCTCTGTTAGCCGATTAATGTCGATTGACGCTTTGCATATTTATTGTTAGGAGAATAGTCATGAGAACGATAGCCAATGATCCAGTAGATGATGTTTTGAAGGTTGGGCTAAAAGATTTGTGGTATCCGATTTGTCCGTCGGATTTTGTAGCAGAGCGTCCTGTATCCATGCGTCGCTTGGGTAAAAAATTAGTACTGTGGCGAGAGTCTTCAGGAAAACTGCACGCATTGGAAGATCATTGTCCTCACCGCGGTGCTCCTTTATCCATGGGGGTTGCCATGGGTGACCGTATTGCTTGCGGTTATCACGGTGTGCAGGTTCGTTTTGATGGTGTTGTCACCAGTGTTCCAGGTAGCCCTGGTTGCAAGCTTGAAGGATCCCGTTCGACATTGGCATTCCATGTCAAAGAAGCACACGGTGCAATCTTCCTGTATAACGCGAACGAACAAATCGATGAGCCTCCACCTTTGGTCTTGCCACCTGAACTGGAAGATCCTGAGTATTCGAACTTCCTATGTTATACAGAATGGAAGGGCGATTACCGTTATGTGCTTGATAACGTGATGGATCCAATGCATGGCACATTCTTGCATAAGCAATCCCACTCGATGGCCGAGGGTGATAACAAAGCGACATTCAGCATTCGTGAAACCGACATCGGTTTTATCTTTGAAAAAGAAGGTCAACGTAATGTGAACTTTGACTGGAGTGAGTGGGCAGACACCGGTATGCATTGGATGCGTTTGTCAATTCCATATCCAAAATCAGGTGGCCCTGGCGGCAGCTTTTTCATTATTGGAAGTTACACACCGATTGCAGACAATATTGCTGCCGTATTCCACTGGCGTTGCCGCAAGGTCAGTGACTGGCAAAAAAATACATGGCGTTTCTTATACCGCAATCGTCTGGAAGCGCGCCATTGGGCAGTGCTGGAGCAAGATCGTGTGGTACTTGAACTGATGGAGCCCGATGCCAATAAGCGTGAAACTCTATATCAGCATGATATGGGAATCGTGCGTTTGCGCAGACACCTACGCAACTTGGCGAAAGATGAACTGAGCCGGAAAGATGAAGAGAAAAATCCATCTGAAATTGCAGCTTGATAAATTAAGTGGATGAAAAAAACATGCCCACAGTACACCATGTTCTAACACCAAAAGTACCAGAAAATGAAACTTCTACTTGGTCAAATTGTCTTGTGATTGGTAAAGACATCGTCATGTCTGGCATGACTGCACATCTTGCATCAAAAGAGAAATCATTAGGTATGTATGAACAGGCACACATTGTGCTTAATAAAATACTGAATTTGGTAGAAGCAGCAGGTGGCCATATCGGGAATATCTACAAATTGGTGATTTATGTCAAAGATATTTCTTATAAGGATGATGTTAGCTGTGCCAGGCGTGATTTTTTTAAGTCCATTTATCCATGCTCGACACTGGTTGAAGTCAGTAATTTTGTGTTCGAGGATATTGTGATTGAGATTGATGCATTCGCCAGACTGGATGTGGATATTCGTGATGCGATAAATAGTTGATTCAGCATCGGAGTGATTAAATTTCAACTGGAATATTTATGACAAGTAGCAATCTTTTATCTGTTCAGGTAACTGCAATGCGTCTTGAAGCCAAGGGCATTGTCAGTATTGAATTAGGAAAGCCTGATCAGGACAACTTACCTTCTTTCGAGGCAGGTTCTCATATTGATTTGCATCTGGCTAACGGGTTAGTTCGCAGTTATTCTTTGCTGAGCTCACCGCAAAATCAGACGCATTATATCGTTGCTGTATTAAACGATCGTGACAGTTCAGGTGGTTCGCGTTTCATCCATGAAAAATTACGTGTTGGCGACCTGATTGCTATTTCGGCACCGCGTAATAATTTCTCAGTAGATTTTTCTGCTGAACATTCAGTATTGATTGCTGGTGGTATTGGCGTCACGCCAATCATGTGCATGTTGAATGATTTACGTGCAAAAAAGAAGCAGGTTGAGGTACTTTATTGTGCACGTTCGAGAAGTGAAGCAGCATTTGTTGACATGCTTTCTCAATATCCGGAAGTGCAGTTCCATTTTGATGATGAACAATCTGCACCACCTGATTTAAAGTCTTATCTTGATAAAAGACCCAAAGATAGCCATGTTTATTGTTGTGGTCCGACAAAGATGCTGGATGCATTCGAAAATTTGTGTGAAGCACTTCACATGCCTAATGTGCATGTCGAACACTTTGCCGCAGCTGAGGATATGCAGTCGGTGCAAAACGATGAATATGTCGTCACGCTATCACAGAGTAATAAAACAATTAGTGTTCCTGCAGGGAAATCATTACTGGATGCCATATTAGATGCTGGTGTCAATATTGATCACAGTTGCAGGGAAGGTATTTGCGGTGCATGCGAAACCAAGGTACTGGAAGGTATTCCGGATCATCGCGATAACGTATTGACCAAAAGTGAACGTGCAGCAAATAAAACCATCATGGTGTGCGTTTCAGGTTGCATTTGCAAGAAACTGATACTAGACGTTTAAAGCGTAATCAATAAGCAAAGATAGTTCTCTGGCAAGCAGGTTTTTTGCCCGAGCGGGGATGGTTGCGCCTTCAAATCGTCAATGTGGATGATTGCATTTTATTTTTCTGAGTGGCTTATGCACTAAATATTTAATTGGGAAATAAATAACAAAGAACAGTTCTCTGGCAAGAAGACTTTTTGCC
>JAATFN010000252.1 GCA_015655165.1 Betaproteobacteria bacterium
CACCGACGACAATGCCGCCAACTGCCGCTCACGCGCCAATGCCACCATGGCAGCCGCACCATCGATGCCTACAATCTGTGCATCGCTGAAGCGTTTTTTCAGGACCGGCATATCCGCACCTTCACCACACCCAGCATCCAGCACCATCTCTGGCGCAATCTTGACCAATTGCAACCGCTCGAACATGCGACCTGATACTTCCCGACGTAAAAAGTCGGACTCCGCCACGCGAGCAGGCCGCGCAAAGAAGCGCTTGACCAACGGAACGTGAATTGGCGCACTTAAATGCGAATTATCTGAAGATAACGACTGAGACATAGAGTAAATGCAATGCGATAATGAAATAGCGGGCACAACACGCCACAGCCGCTATGCTACCCGTTTATGACAAATCCTGCTTGCCCCATCTCCCGGTAACGCGTGTTACCGATGACAGACACCTCAGAGTACCCTGATCATGCTTGACGCCTTTTGGCTACTATTTCACAAACTACCAGTATTGTTACCCACGTCATGTGTTCTTTGCATGCTCCCCCACACAAGCATGCTGTGTGACGGTTGTAAACAACAATGTGTTGCCACCCATACACCACGTTGCGATCAATGCGGGCACCCTCGTCTGGCAAACACACAGGACTATGCGTGCCGCTTTTGTGCCAGTCATATACCGGCCTTTGACGCGACCATTGTAGCAACCGACTATGTGCGTCCCATCGACCAGCTTGTCATTGATTTGAAGTTCCGGGGCCAGTTGCATTTGGCTGTCCTGTTTGCCGAACTGATCACCGATGCGAGCCTGACAACCGCCAGTAACGGACTCCACTTACCCGATGTCTTGATCCCCGCACCGCTCAGTGCAAAACGCCTGCAAGAACGTGGCTACAACCAGGCACTGGAAATTGCCAAACCGCTGGGCAAGATGCTGGGTATTCCTGTTATATCCAAACTTGTGGCCAGACAACGACATACGACAGCGCAATCAGGCTTGAATGCCCATGACCGCGCAGACAACCTGCACGCCGCATTTTCCATACCAGATACCCTGTCGGATCAGATTGAAGGCCGGCATATCGGTATCGTCGACGATGTCATGACAACCGGTCAGACATTGAACGAATTAGCCACTTTGCTCAAATCAGCAGGCGCTGCACGCGTGACAAATTTTGTATTTGCGCGCACACTCCTGCTCTGAATTATCTGGAGAACACCTTGTTTCACGTCGTTTTAGTCGAGCCGGAAATCCCCCCGAACACCGGCAACATCATCCGCCTGTGTGCCAATACCGGAGCACAACTACACTTGATCGAACCGTTAGGCTTTCCGCTGGACGACGCTAAAATGCGCCGCGCCGGTCTGGACTATCATGACTATGCCACCATGCAAGTGCATCCCAACTGGGAGGCATTTATTGCCAAGCGTATTGAAGAAGACCCGACGTTTGATCGCACCCGCTTGTTTGCGATGACAACACATGGCTCAACCCCGTTTGCCGATGTGGCGTTCCAGCCCGGCGACAGCTTTGTATTTGGCGCCGAAACCCGTGGTCTTGCCACTGCATTACGTGAATCATTCGATCCATCACAACGTATCCGCCTACCCATGCGCCCGAATAACCGTAGCTTGAACCTGTCCAATACAGTCGCGATTGTGGTGTATGAAGCATGGCGTCAAAATGGTTTTGTAGGTGGCAGTTAATCTGCAACAATCCATTCAGCGTGACCGAATTGTGCCCGGTAAGCCGATGGTGACATACGTAATACCGACTTGAAATGCTTGCGTAGCGATAGCGTTGAATTAAAGCCACACGCTTGCGCAATGGCGTCGATGCCCGACGGTGTACTTTCCAGCAACCGTTGCGCGAGCGTAACACGCCGGGTATTGATCCATTCAATCGGTGTTGTACCAACTACCTGCATAAAATGCCTGCTGAAACTGCGTTTACTCATCATGGCACGCTGTGCCAGGGAAGCCAGACTATGTGTATCGGCTACATGCTTTTCTAGCCAAACAATCAACGCGCCAATTCTGTCCTGTTCTCCCACATCGGGTAGTTTTTGCTCAATGAACTGGGCCTGCCCACCCGTTCTGTGTGGAGCAACGACCAACCGGTTGGCCAGATGTTGTGCCGATTCCGCACCGAACTTTTGTGCAACCACATGTAAACAGCAATCCAGACTTGCCGCGGTGCCTGCTGAAGTCAGTATGGATCCATCCCGGGCATAGAGCACCGTCGCGTCCAATAGTACATCCGGGTATTGTCTGGCAAATAAATCGGCATAGGCCCAATGTGTTGTCGCATGCAGGCCTGTTAGCAAACCCGCCTCGGCCAACACAAACGCACCCAGACACAAGCCGACAATCTCGGCGCCTCTGGCATGGGCGGCCTGTAACGCAGTTAAAAGCGGCAGTGGATAAGCGTGATCCAGCCGATGCCAGGAAGGAACAATCACCATATCCGCATCAGACAATGCCTCAAGACCGAACGGCACCGTCAACCCGATCCCCGCGTTACTCGAGAGCATCCCCGTTTCTGCGGCACATACCCGCACTTCACATCTGGGAATGCCGATATCCTCCCAATTCTCGCCGAACACCAGTAATGGCACCGACAAATGAAAGGCGCTGATACCATCAAAGGCAATAACAGCGATACGTAACGGTCGGGATGGTGAGGACATACAATATCCAGAGTGATTTGGCCTGATTATATCTAAAAATGTCTTTCAAGCCACTTTTAGCATGAGTGAATTGCGCAGACAATGACCGAACACTTATCAAGGAGTCACCTATGCAACCCAAACGTGCTTTACTGGTCATTGATGTCCAGAACGAATATGTCACCGGTAACCTACCCATTACATATCCGCCGACCACTGTATCACTGCCAAATATTACGCTGGCAATGGATACCGCCTATGTCGCTGGAATTCCCCTCATTGTTGTGCAACAAAATGCCCCTGCCACATCCCCGATTTTTGCCAAGGACTCACACGGCTGGCAACTCCATCCAGACGTCGCATCAAGACCACACACGCTGTTGGTACAAAAAAACTACCCTAGTGCCTTTCATGAAACCAATTTACGCCACTGGTTAGAAACGCACGCAATCAATACCATCAGCGTTGCCGGCTATATGACACACAATTGTGTTGCCTCAACCATCATCGAAGCTGCCCATACAGGGTTCCAAGCCGAGTTTCTGTATGATGCTGCCGGTTCGCTAGCGTATGTCAATGCTGCCGGCAACGCCAGTGCAGAGCAAATTCATACCGCCTACAGTACCGTGTTTCATACACGCTTTGCTGCTGTAGCACACACAGACCAGTGGGTTGCTGCGGTGAAGGCACAAGTGCCCCTGCCACAATCGACCATTTTGCAATCCAACAGCGATGCACGACAACAGCAGCACTAACACCAGACAAGAGATAGGCGATACATCGCATCATCCCAATACTACATCAGGATGCCGAAGCTGAACCTTTTAATACAGGAACAGCACACGCTAATGCGGTTGCCATTTCAGTTAGTGCCTAGTTGAGGCCTGGATCGTCATATTGATTGATCACTGCCCAAATACATGCAGGATCTTCTGCCGCCATTGCTGTATGTACCAGTGTATCGACCCAAACAGCTTTGCCACAATCGGCAGCGACCCGGCGCAAATGATTCACTGCATGACCAAGACTATTGAACGCTAAAATATTGCCCGGGATGGTCTCACCCGCTTTATCCAGTTCGATGACCAGATTCATGGTGCGGCGTGCGGCAATTTTCCCCCAGCCGGTGTTTTGCATCGGATCGCGTTGGATCAACAAACCAATATCATGCCAAAGTTTACGGATAGAAATGCCAATCAAATGACGTCCTGGACGTGGCAGTACCAGATAGCATAGCACCATAATCATGGTACCAAGTGCCATTGCTACCGAATCGACGATGACTGCACGTGGAGCTGCTGCTGCCACTCCAGCCTGGCTTGCCAGCATAAAACACATATTGGCATCAAGCGCATAGATTGCTGTACGCTGATTGACCCGTGCGAAGGCACCAATGGCCATGAACGGCGCAATGGTTGCCACTAGCAACCACCAGGAACTGACCCAGGGCTGCACCTCCAGACGATAAAACATGCCTGCGAGAACACCCACTAAAACACCGATGGCCACTTTGCGTGCCAAAAGATGTGGCGCTGGCATTGACCCCAGTATCATCGCGAAGATCATGATTGAAAAAGCAGTCAGTTCGGCCGAAAAACTTCTTGTCCAGATGATCGCCACTGACCCGGCAAGACTCGACCCAAACGCCAACAGGGCAATCATACCGGCTCTGTGTACATTGCGACGTGGTGGCAGCGCAAAACCAAGTTCTGCGCTTGTTGTATGATCAATACGAGAGCCTGCTTCAACCGAAGTGCCAGCAGCAGTCAACTCTGCCAACGCTGTTGCCAGACGCAGAACCGGTTCATACATGATCGGGAGTGTGGCAGTCCTGTTTAGTACGGCAATTGCATCTTTTGTCGCAGCTTCAGATGTTTTATATTGCGCCCGGACTGCGCCAGCGGCCTCCAGCAAAGCAATTGCCGCACCCAACACATTATCTGTCCCACGCAAACCACGATAGCCGCGTGCCGAACCCGCTGCGACCAGCCGTGCGCGACCTTCAAGATCGGCTGCCTTATGCAGCAGGCGCTCGTATCCGGCTTCTTTACCTTCGACGAGATGTAATGCTGCCATACGGGCGTCTTCGGCAAACTGAAGCACTTCATCCCGAAATCCATTGCGGTTCGCCCGAGGCGTGAATAGGCCGACAATTAATGTCACCGAGATCACACCGATGAATGTACAGGACAAACGGTCAAGCGCGAGACTGACGCCTTCAGCGGCATCAAGCAACGAAGGAATCACCACCACTGCGACAGTGATCCCGGCCATGAGCGGGAAATAGGTTTTAACGCCCCACCAGATATGTGTGAGCCCGACACCTGCGCCAACGATGATCGCCATAATCAGTGCGGTGGTCCATGGCGAGGGCGAATATTGCAACAGCAACAGCCCGACTACACCACCGCATAAGGTACCCAAGAAACGCCAGATAGCGCGTTCAAACGTCACTCCGCGCCAAGGCTGGGCGACCACCCAGACCGGCATCGAAGCCCAGAAGGCATGTTCGATGCCAAGTGCGGTAGCAACAGCAAACGCCACCCAAGCGGCCAAACCAAGCCGGCAAGCTTGCATCCACCCTGACCGGCGAAGTTGAACCATTGACATGATGACTTATCCTTTTAACAACGAACCACACAAAAAGGTAGCCCGCCAATGTTGGTTTTAATACGCAATAGTGGATCATTACCGACTTCAGCTCGGTGTAATCCTCTATGAAGGCCGAGCCGAATTCCCGCCCGATACCCGAACTTTTAGCACCACCGAAAGGCCTAGCCGGCATTGTATGCATATTGACCCGGACAATGCCAGCTTCAATTGAGGGATCGTTTTACTTGTCAAAAGACTGTAGGGAGTTGCCTTCATGAGGAAAAGAAGCGCGCTTTCGTTTCATACGCATGCAACTACCGCGAACGTCTCTTCGTTCATTGATCGCGCACAACGCCTATTACCCGCGTGCATTGGTAAGCGTCAAGCATTTAGCTTGTTTGATGGCGATTCCCCGGCTGACACCGAGCAAAATTTTGTGAGGTATTTCATTTAAACTGAACATAAGTGATGAAATCCATCAATCCATTTGATTGATGGTCATTCAATCAGGGCTCTTTCCATTCAATTATCCAGCAACGGCACTGAGTGATATTGACGCCCGGCATAGATCAAACAGGCATCATCCAAAGCTGGTTCGGGCTGATAGATAGCCTGCACCCGACAGAACAATACATCATGTGTACTCACATCGACGTGGCGCTCGACCTGACAGTCAAATGCCACCAATGCTTCAGGGTGCATGGGCGCCCCGGTCAACAAGGTCTTCCAGTCAATACCTGCAAATCTTTCCTCCATCGGCGTTTTACCGCCAAATTTACGCGCAACATGCTCTAATGCGCTACCCAGCGTATTGACACACAACACCCCATTTTTCTTGAATGCAGCATAAGCAGATGAAGTATGTTGCAAACAAACCAGCAACGTGGCAGGACTGTCAGTAACACTGCACACTGCCGATGCAGTAAAACCCGCCTGTCCGCCAACACCATTGGTTGTGACAACATGCACAGCAGCACCCAGACGGGTCATGGCATTACGGTAGGCAAGTGGGTCGATGTATGGATTTTCCAAGTAGTTATCGTGGGAATTCATGAAGTTGCATTAGATGAGATAGTCAATGTATACATAAATAAGAAATTTGTATGCCTATAGACATTTTACAAATTTCTATCATGATTATACGTGAACGAATGATGATCCGATGCATGTTTCCATGAAGGCATGCAACTTGCTTGTCCTGTTTAAATATCTTTGCGTACATGATTGTGTTTTATTTATACTGGATTAGTGCATTATG
>JAATFN010000375.1 GCA_015655165.1 Betaproteobacteria bacterium
CTAACGGTGCACTGACCTGCGGCACGGCGATACGCCACAATGGTGCTGTCGTATCGTTAAAAAAAACATGTTTCTGTTCGCGGATATCTGTCCAGAAATCATCATCACTGACCAGTTGCGTACCACCCAGCTTCCTGATTGCCGAATCGACTGCGGCTTGCGCACCTGACAGGCGCACGGTTAATACACCATTGACCCATACACTGGCGGAAATCGGCAAAGGCTGACCACCCCAGGTATTTAACAAATGCAATGCATGTGCCTCCTCCGCCTCAAAGACCAGGGTCGTCATGGCAACAGCTTTCGGCAATACCTTGATTGATGCTTCAAGAATCAAACCCAGCGTGCCCAAAGAACCTGTCAACAAGCGCGACACATCGTAACCTGCAACATTTTTCATGACCTGCCCACCAAAATGCAATACGTCACCCTGACCATCCATCAAGACAGTACCCAAGACGAAGTCACGCACAGCACCTGACCATGCACGCGCAGGTCCCGACAAACCGGCGGCAACCATGCCACCAACAGTCGCGTGACCACCAAAACGCATTGGCTCGAATGCCAGCACCTGATTGTGTTCTGCTAACACCGCATCGATTTCGGATAACGGTGTACCACATTTTGCGGTGATGACAAGTTCCGTTGGCTCATAATCGATAATGCCGCTATAAGCTGTCGTATCCAATACCTCGCCACGCACATCCTGTCCATACCAGGCCTTGGTACCACCACCACGGATTTGTACCGGACTGGTAGAGGTCGCATGAACGATATGTTCTTTGAATGCTGCTATGCTGTCGCTCATCTTAGAACCTCGGTAAATCGGGGAAACGTGTCAGACCGCGCTGTATATGTACCCTGCCGTATTCGGCACAACGGTGTAATGTGGGAATCGCCTTGTCGGGATTCAACAAAAAAGCCGTATCGAATGCACGCTTGACTTGAAAGAAGATTTCACGTTCTTCAGGCGAGAACTGCACACACATCGAATTGATTTTTTCAATGCCGACACCATGTTCGCCGGTAATGGTGCCGCCGACTTCAACGCATAATTCCAGTATCTCGGCACCAAACAATTCGGCACGATGAAATTCGTCGGCAATATTCGCATCAAACATGATCAATGGATGCAAATTACCATCTCCGGCATGAAATACGTTTGCACAACGCAAGCCATATTTCTGTTCCATTTGTTCAATACCGATTAAGACTTCGGCCAAACGTTTTCTGGGAATGGTGCCATCCATGCAGTAATAATCAGGAGAAATACGTCCTGCTGCCGGAAACGCATTTTTCCTGCCAGACCAGAACCGCAGACGTTCGGCTTCAGAGGTTGACACAGTAATTGCTGTCGCACCACTGGCATTTAATACAGCGCGCATGCGGGCGATTTCTTCGGCAACTTCTTCGGTTGTGCCATCCGACTCGCACAATAAAATGGCTTCGGCATCAGTATCGTAACCGGCATGCACAAACGGCTCGACCATACGCGAACTGGTTTTATCCATCATCTCGAGACCTGCCGGAATAATGCCTGCGGCAATCACATTGGCAACAGCGTTCCCCCCTTTGACCACATCATCGAACGACGCCATAATCACCTGTGCCAACTGCGGCTTGGGAATCAATTTGACCGTCACTTCTGTGACCACACCCAACATCCCTTCCGAGCCGATGAACACAGCCAGTAAATCAAGACCCGGTGCATCCAGGGCACCATGCCCCAATTCCACCACATCACCATCAATCGTCACCATGCGCACACGCAAGACATTATGTACTGTCAGGCCATACTTCAAGCAGTGCACACCACCGGAGTTTTCTGCGACATTACCGCCAATCGAGCAAGCAATCTGTGATGACGGGTCGGGGGCGTAATAAAGATTGTGGACAGCGGCAGCTTCGGAAATTGCCAGATTACGTACACCCGGCTGCACAACTGCTGTACGCGAATAGGCATCCAGAGAAACGATATTGTTGAGTCTGGCCGTCGACAAGACTACCCCGTCGACAATCGGCATGGCACCCCCTGACAAACCGGTACCGGCGCCGCGTGGCACAATCGGCACGCCCAGACTTCGACAGGCACAAAGCACCGCGACAACTTGCGCTTCGTTTTCAGGGAGAACAACCACCATCGGTAACTGACGATAGGCAGCTAGTCCATCACACTCGTAAGGACGTGTCTGCTCCTCGTCAAACAACACGCAACGCGCTGGTAACACACGTAAGAGCGCAGCTACGACTTTATTTTTTCTGGCAACAGAAAAAGATGCGTCGACCGGACTTGTCATGTTTATCCCCGTCGGGTAAGCGATAATGCATCGCCTTTTATTTTAAATTATCAGCCACCTGTGACGCCCCACAGGTGACTTCGTCTCTACTTGTAGTTATTAATCAAATCTATTCACAACAAAAATTACAGTTCGCTAAATGCCTTTTGTAGCCA
>JAATFN010000290.1 GCA_015655165.1 Betaproteobacteria bacterium
CATCGGTATCGCAAGTGGGCAACTGTTTTACGGGCCATTAAGCGATAGTTTCGGACGTAAGAAACCATTGTATTTCGGCATCGCACTCTATACGGCGGCATCGTTGTTATGTGTACTGGTCAAACAGATTGAATGGTTGGTGGTGTTACGCTTCTTTCAGGGATTGGGAGGATGTTCTGGCATGGTCATTTCACGTGCCGTTGTTCGTGACAAAATGGGCCCGGAAGGTTCTGCAAAAGCATTTTCATTATTGATGCTGGTATTTTGGTTGGCCCCAATCTTGGCCCCCCTCTTCGGTGGCTTGTTACTATTGGTAGGTAACTGGCGCTTGATATTTGTCACATTGACAGTGTTTGGCGCGGTGTGTTTGTATAGCACTTACCGCACCATGGAAGAGACGGTTGATATTGAATATGCGCCCAAGCTGGCTTTAGGACGGGTATTGCGGCAATACCGCGGATTGCTGATGCATCGGCAATTCATATCTTATGTTCTATGTGGTGGGCTAGTACAGGCCGGCATGTTTTCTTATATATCGGGTAGTCCGTTTGTTTTGATCGAATTGTATGGGATCAAACCACAATACTTCGGCTTTGTATTTGGTATTAATGCCATTGGCCTGGTTATTTGTTCCCAATTGAATTCACGTTTGTTACGCAGATTAAGTTCGTCAGAAATATTGGGTAAGGTATTGTGGATTCCGGCTGTACTATCGGTCTCTGTTTTAATCTCGATTATGTGCGGGTACCGTCCGTTATGGTTGCTGCTGTTTTGCTTTTTTACCTATCTTTCCTGCTACGGATTTGTTAGTCCGAATACATCGGGTATCGCGTTAGCGCAACAAGGTAAGCAAGCAGGTACCGCCTCGGCATTGATGGGGACGCTGCAATTCGTATTGGGGATGGTGTCCGGTGTTTGTATGAGCCTGTGGCACGACGGCACAGCAAGACCACTGGTTACAGTGATGGCAGTCAGTTCCGTTTTGGCATTGTTGTTGTACCACGGTGTTGCCAAAAAAACAGATTAACAGTAATGCTCTACACATCCATGCTTTGGTGGTGAATGAAAATAACAATAAACGCAGCTTTAAGAGATCAAGAGTAACCTGCTATGTTTTATGCGATTGTCGCTTTCATTTTATGGGGGCTTTTCCCGTTTTATTTCAGGATACTCCACGAGGTCTCTGCATTTGAATTGCTTGTCGAACGCTTACTGTGGACATGTCTTTTTTTAATCATCACACTCACGTGGCGCAGGCAATGGGCGTGGATTAAAAAGGTCGTCAGACAGCCCCGGGTATTGCTGGTGTTTACCTGTAGCGCATTATTGATATCGACAAACTGGAGTGTATACATCTGGGCGGTACAACACAATAAAGTCATCGATGCAAGTCTCGGTTACTTTATGAGTCCGTTACTCAGCATATTGATGGGCTGTCTTGTATTAAAAGAGCGTTTGCGTATGCTGCAATGGATTGCGATTAGCTTTGCATTTATCGGTGTAGCATGGCTGACTTGGCGCACTGGAACATTACCGTGGATTGGTATTTGTATGTCGTTCACGTTCGCCACTTACGGGTTACTGCGTAAAGTGGCAGCGCTGGGTGCATTGGAAGGTTTGGCACTGGAGACTTTTGTGCTCTTTCCGGCAGTACTGTACTTTACCGTGGTATCAATACAAGCTGGTACACATGCGTTTATTAACGGTGCCTGGGATTTGAAAATCCTGCTGATGCTTTCAGGGCCAATTACCGCAGTCCCCCTACTTTTATTTGCAGCAGGTGCCAGGCAAATGCCGTTGTCATTAATTGGCTTAGTCCAGTACATTTCTCCGACAATGCAGTTTTTAATCGGTGTCTGGTTCTTCCATGAGCCATTTGGCGGAGATCGTCTGATTGGATTTGCGTTGATCTGGCTCGCATTGTTTTTGTCTTCAGCTGAAGGCCTTTGGACACTGTGGAAGAAACGAATCAACGCATAAATCAGGGCGATACCGGCAGACGGTAATTTTTTGTCAGTAAAACATGTGACCTCATTTAACACGACATGTGTGAACGAGGGCTTCATGTTCAAATGCATGTACGGACCTTGTCTTTACAATCCCACCGCTTATATGGGCAGTGATTATGCACTGCACTGTCTTTGGGAAAGTGCGCCACATCTTTTGTATTTGCACATGTTCCGTGCGCTATCAACTTCGAGAAGTTTCTAAAACTCGCCCCCCATCCTTCCCGTTTTATTCCGATATCCTGCTAATAAAGGGTCTGTTGCTGTTTGTGCTGATCAAGCAGGATCGGAATGTGATTCTGGCACAGCTTTTGCTTATTCCAATGCATTATGCATTATGCATAATTTGGAAAGAAGTAAACATGATGACCGATCTGTCGACGGTAACGTCGCTATTCTTTGTGGAGTACATGTTGAAGAATCGCCTTGAAGTCAATAACCTCAGTCATGCGTTCATCAAAAAGAACGGTGAAGAAATCAGGATATTTCAACATCTGAATTTTTCAATTGGTCCGGCTGAGATTGTCGCTATCGTCGGTCGCAGTGGTGCCGGCAAAAGTACTTTATTCAATCTGATTTCAGGTTTGCTCAAGCCAAATGCCGGCAATGTTACGCTAGGTCCCAGAGAGGATGGCAGCCCTGGTAGTATCGCTTATATGCTGCAAAAAGATTTGCTGCTGCCATGGCGTACTATCCTGGATAACGCCGTACTTGGTATTGAGCTACAGCGGGCTGTGACAGATGTTGATAGGATTAACGCAAAAGCTATGTTGGCCAGATATGGTCTTGAGTCGGTTGCAAATGCTTATCCACATTCCTTGTCGGGCGGCATGAAACAGCGTGTCGCACTAACCCGTACGTTGCTGGCCAATCCAACAGTGGTGTTACTTGATGAGCCGTTTTCGGCACTCGATTACGAAACCAGACTCATGCTGGAAAACGATGTTATAGACCTAACACGTACTGAAGGTACGAGTGTCATTCTAGTGACCCACGATATTGATGAAGCAATTGCAATGAGTAATCGCATCATAGTGTTGGGCGGTCGCCCAGCCAAGATTACACAGGAAGAAAAAATAGTTCTCACGGTCGAAGGCAGTAACGGCACACGTGATGCGGTGACCGCCCGTGGCGCACCAGAGTTTCCGCAATATCACAAGGAAATCTGGACTGCACTGCGCACGAGTGATGTGGCCAACGCTAGCATCTAAGCATCGAAAGGACTAACATGAAAAAAAATAATGGTGCAACGATGATCGTCACAGCGATTCTTCTCATGCTGATCATATTATGGCAGGTAGCTGCACAAGCCAATCTAATCAATGGTCAGCTACTCGGCTCACCGCTTGGCATATACCGTTCTGCAGTCATTGGATTTACCAAAGGAACCTTACTCAACGATACGTGGGTCACCCTCATAGAGACCATACTAGGACTGGTGATTGGTAGTGGCTTTGGCATTATTCTAGGTTTGGTACTGTGGTTTTATCCACGTACTTCAGACATTATCGAGCAGTTTTCCATTTTACTCAACAGTATTCCCAAGATCGCTCTTGGCCCGCTCATTATCATCTGGTTTGGCTCGGGCATGGTATCGAAGATATGGTTGGCAGGTATCTCTACATTTGCGGTCGCAATGATATCAGCTTGCGCA
>JAATFN010000284.1 GCA_015655165.1 Betaproteobacteria bacterium
ATTCAAAAAAAAACAATAATGGATTATACTTGTTCCCAATAATAACGACCCTGCAAATTGGCCACCCCAAAAGCCATCACTGCTTTGGAGCCATATATTGACTATATCTCTCGATTATAAAAAAAACCGTTTACTTGCAGCATTACCAGACAATGCATTGCAGCGCTGGCTACCGGAACTAGAACCAGTCGATTTACCTCTGGGAAAAATCCTATCCGAACCCGGTGCGATAATGAGCCATGTGTATTTTCCTACCACTGCAATTGTGTCGCTGCTTTACCTTCTGGAAAACGGTGCCTCGGCAGAAATTGCCATTGTCGGTAACGAAGGTGTTGTCGGCGTTTCATTATTCATGGGTGGAGAAACCACACCAAGCCGAGCGGTTGTGCAAAGCGCGGGATTCGGTTTTAGGTTGGCAGCACATACCATGAAAGAAGAATTCAATCGTGCAGGTCCAACCCTGCATCTATTACTGCGCTATACACAAGCATTAATTACACAGATGGCACAAACCGCCGTGTGTAACCGGCATCACTCGCTAGATCAACAATTATGCCGCTGGCTTTTGCTGAGCCTTGATCGTCTGGAAGGAAATGCGCTGGTGATGACACAGGAGTTAATTGCCAATATGCTGGGAGTAAGACGCGAAGGTGTCACTGAAGCCGCGTTAAAACTGCAACAAGCAGGGCTCATCCGTTATGCCCGTGGCCATATTACAGTTTTAAACCGTGAAGGCCTGGAAAAGCGTACATGCGAATGTTATAACGTCGTCAAAAATGAATACAACAGACTACTTCCGGGCACACTGGAAATATAGAAAACATGCCTGTCTTATTTGTGTTTGCCAGTCTATAAGCAGGTACACAACCTGCTTTTTTTCCGGAAAATAAAACATGACCCATCAAACCACTATTCAAACAATGCGATGGATCATTTACCTGTCTATTTCTTTTTGTCGTGCTGTTCGCGTTGCCGGTTGTGTGTCTTTGCATCATTCGAATTTTTAATCATCGCTGTATCATCCGATTTCAGTAAATTACCACCTTCGGCAACCAGATCTTTAACAGGTTGAGACAGCTTGTTGAATGTCGGTTTTTTAATCGTTTTGTTCATGATCGCTTCTCGCATTTCATTGAGTGACTGCATTAACGGATAAGACCGCTATGACCATATCGTCTATGCCAGTCACAGTCTGTGCGTTAACGCACAGACTGCAGGAATAGCATGTCGAAGTCAAACAAGAACACACCTACGTATTTATCATGACACAGGCATATAGACCACAATATCCACCACATGCCCATGTTTATCATCGACCAACAAGATTTCACCGTTTTCCTGCACATTACCATCCAGCATCACACTTTGTGCCATCGTCTCGCCATGTCCACGTGACACGTTGATAGTATATTGTGTGTCGTGATAGCGATAATGCATGACATAGGTATCCCAGTCCGGGGCAAGACATGGGGCCATTGTCATCATGTTGCCTTTCACCGTCAATCCCAGCAATGATCCGACAATCAACCGGTACATCCAGCCGGCCGACCCCGTATACCAGGTCCAGCCACCACGCCCCATGTGTGGTGACACAGCATAGACGTCGGCTGCAACAACATAAGGTTCAACCTTGTATCTCGCAATATCGGTAACAGACTTGCCATGGTTAACCGGGTTAATCATACGCAACAACTCCCAAGCGCGTCGATGATCTCCCATTTTTGCACATGCCATGACAACCCAGATTGCCGCGTGGGTATATTGCCCACCGTTTTCACGTACACCGGGTACATAACCGCGAATGTATCCAGGATTTTTCCCTGATCGATCAAATGGTGGATTGAGTAGCTGGATAATACCGTCTTCATTACGCACCAAATCACGATTGACCGCCTGCATCGCCATGTTTGAACGCTCTGGCAACCCGGCACCAGACAACACCGACCAACTTTGCGAAATCGAATCGATACGGCATTCGGTATTTTCAGCAGAACCAAGTGGTGTACCGTCATCAAAATAGGCGCGCCGATACCATTCCCCATCCCAGCCATGTTGTTCTATGTTTTTTTGTAGGCGTACAGCTTCATCGCGGCAATGTGCTGCAAACATCTCATCGTCATAACGTGTTGCAATCACGGAAAATGACATTAATACGTCATATAGGAAAAATCCCAACCATATACTTTCCCCTTTACCCTGTGCACCAACTTTGTCCATACCATCGTTCCAGTCACACGAACCGATTAATGGCAAACCATGCACACCGAACTTCAGACCGTGTTCAATGGCACGTATACAATGCTGATACAGTGTTCCTTCTTCTATCGATCGGCGTGGTAAATCATAATAGGAATCTTCATCTTGCCTGACCGGCCGGCCTTCAATGAAATGCACCATTTCATCCAACACGCTCATATCACCGGTGCCAATCACATAATGATGTACGGCTAAAGGCAACCACAGATAATCATCCGAACAATGAGTACGTACGCCACGATCCATTGGTGGATGCCACCAATGCTGTACATCCCCTTCTACAAATTGATGTGCAGCACAACGCAGCAAATGCTGCCGTACGATATCCGGTTCGCAATGTATTAATGCCATCGCATCTTGCAATTGGTCCCGGAAACCAAAAGCACCTCCTGACTGGTAATAGCCACTACGTGCCCATATACGGCAAGCAATTGTCTGGTACATCAACCAGCCATTGGCCAATACATTTAATGCAGGGTCAGGCGTATCGATTTGTATTACACCTAATGTCTTATCCCAATATGCATGTACAGCATCAAGCGCATTTTTTGCGGCTTGGGTACCACGTGAACGTTGTACCAGATCGACAATATTGACATCACGACTATCAACCATGCCCAGCATAAATACAAGCTCACGCTCTTGGCCTGATGCCAAATCGAATTTCACTTGCATTGCCGCACATGGATCAAGGCCTGCGCCGACCTTGCCAGACAAACTCACACGGTCTAATGCGGCAGGCGCGCGTAATGATCTGTTACGCCCGATAAATTCGCTACGGTCACAACTGACAGTACGACTGGCAACATCGACATCAAAAAAGGCAACCCGGTCGACAAATTCGGTGTTGTAACGGTTACGTGCGAGCAACGCACCGGTTGCCGGATCGTTTTCTGTCACAATATGCATGGCAGATTTTGCACGCAAATCTGCCAATACCCATTCAACATAACCGGTAGCCGACAAGACCCGTCTCCTACTGGAGTCATTACGTATACGCAATACAGAATATTTGACCGATGCATCAACAGCCACATAGACCGTCAATTCAGAAAAAATACCGTCTTCAATGTGCTCAAAAACACTATATCCAAAACCATGTCGCGTAACATATTCTCCCTTACCGCGTTTGGGTAACGGTGTAGGCGACCAGTAAGATCCTGACTGCTCGTCACGGATATACAATGCTTCGCCACTATTGTCTGTAACAGGATCGTTTTCCCAAGGCGTCAAACGG
>JAATFN010000079.1 GCA_015655165.1 Betaproteobacteria bacterium
GACAATAGACGATACACACTTTTTAGGACGACATGATGAGCAAAATCTCTTTGCTACCTGCAGTACAACAATTCCTCGACCGGCAACATGCCCATTTTATTGACGGCCAGGCTTATCTTGGCGACACGACACAATCAATTGAAGTCATTGATCCTGCAACCGAACAACCGGTAGCCCGGGTTTATACAGGCAACAAGGCTATTGTCGATATGGCAGTTGCTTCTGCAAAAGCAGCATTTCTTGGCAGTTGGGCGCAAACGTCGCCCTACCATCGCGGGGTCATTCTCAACCGTATGGCCGACATCATAGAAGCACATACAGAAGAACTGGCACAAATAGAAACCCTTTGCACCGGGAAATCCATTCATTTATCCCGCATGTTGGATGTCGGGCAAACTGCAGTAGCACTACGTTACTATGCTGGCTGGGCAACGAAAATTCATGGTGAAACCATCACGCCTTCGCTGCCTTCCATGCAGGGAGAAAAATATACAGCCTGGACACACAAAGAACCTGTCGGTGTTGTGGCCGGTATTACACCGTGGAATTTTTCTACAATGATCGCCTTCTGGAAAATCGGTGCTGCACTTGCCACCGGTTGCACTATCGTCATCAAGCCGAGCGAATTTACTCCTCTGACCCTATTACGCGTTGCAGAACTTGCCAAAGAAGCCGGATTGCCAGATGGTGTGCTCAATATTATCAATGGTTTAGGGGATTTGGGACAAAACCTGATTGCCCATCCGGACATTGCCAAAGTGTCATTTACCGGTTCTGTGACCACAGGAATTGCAGTCGGAAAAAGTGCTATGGCAGCCAACCTCACCCGATGCACACTGGAGCTCGGTGGTAAAAATGCTGCGGCTTTATTGGAAGATGTCAATATTGATATGGCTGTCAATGGCTTAATTCATGCCGGTTTTGTACATCAGGGGCAGGTTTGTGCGGCACCAGAACGTATTTACGTACCATCTTCCCGCATCGATGAAGTGTTGGACAAACTGGGTCAGGCCTTATCGCACATGAAAATAGGTTCTCCACTCGATGACAGTGTCCAATTGGGGCCACTGTCCAACAAACCGCAGTATGACAAGATATTGCATTATATTGAAAAAGCAAAACAAGAAAGCCGGATCGCCTTTGGCGGTAGAGCATTAGAAGGGCCTGGCTTTTTTGTGGAACCGACATTGGTGCTTGCAACATCACACAATGAATCGCTCATGCATGAAGAAACATTCGGACCTGTCATCAGCCTCATGCCTTATGACGACGAAGAGCAGTTGATCTCGTGGATGAATGACTCTGAATTCGGTCTGGGAGCCAGCTTATGGACAAATGACCTATCAAAGTCACTACGTATGATTCCACGTATTCAGGCAGGTATGATCTGGGTTAACATGCATACATTCCTGGATCCTGCCGTGCCATTTGGCGGTTACAAGGCATCCGGTATCGGACGCGAATTAGGGTGCGCTTTCATTGATGAATATACGGAACTCAAATCTGTCATGATTTGCTTTTAAGTAGTTACAACCCCTGTAAGCTTGCTTACAGGGACATCAGACAGTATGTGTCATGTCATCAGATTGATCCGACACTTTGTATTGGCTTTCTACCCGATTACGTCCATTGTGTTTTGCTTTATAGAGCATCTTGTCCACTTCTTTCAAAGACTGCAGCACGTCCCCCATGTCTTCGGTCCATTGCACAACACCGAGAGAAATCGTGATGTGTCCGACAGGATCAATTTCCGTACCCTGCACCTTGATACGCAAGCGCTCTGCCACCTGAGAAGCGCTCTCAACATCTGTCTTAGGCAAAAGCAACAAGAATTCCTCACCACCGACACGACAGACGACATCATCCTGCCTGGAGACATCTTTCATCATGGTAGCCAATTTCTGGAGCACGATATCCCCTGCATCATGGCCAAATGTATCATTGACCTTCTTGAAGAAATCGATATCTACACTGATAATGGAAAAAGGCGTACCACTGGCTTTCCAGGTTTCCAAAGCAAACTCCAAGGTACGGCGATTACCCAATTTGGTTAGCGGATCTGTTTGTGACGCTTCCCTCAGTTTATTGATGTTTTTCTGGAGCAGCGCAATCCCTATCAGGATCGCTCTTTTCAGTTCTGAAGATTCATAATACCAAGAGCTGACCTTCTGGATTTCATCATCAATACCGGCACTATTCATTTTTCTGGCGCCATCTGCCAACTGATGCAGCGGCTTGGAAATCAATTTGGTACACCACCAAATAATCAATAAAGAAATCAGGGCGACCGGTAAGGCATTTTTTAATACATTAAAAACAAGTCGATCAAGCGAAGCCAACGTCCCCTCCTTGGGCCGTTGTGTCACAACACCCCACCCTGTCGAAGGGATAACCGCATAACCTGCCAATACAGGTACACCCAGACTATTGAAGTCATCCATTTTCCCTGAATGACCACCTACGACTTCATCAATCATCTTGTTTTTGCCCACAATCTCACCTACCCGCTCCTTCAGAGGGTGATAAATCAACCTGCGGTCATGGTCAACAACATACAAATAAGAGCCATCATCATAGTAATGTGATGTCAATAAATGATTCAGGATGCTTTCTTTTTTTAAATAGATCGTGCCGGCAATCGCACCTGCATAGTCACCGTTTTTGAAAAAAACAGGGTGCGAGATGAAGACGACAAGGTTACCCGTGGCAGCGACATATGGCTTGGTAATCAATGGTTTTTTCGTACGTATCGACTCCGTTGCACCCAATGTTTCCAGTGTCACTCCCTTCATGGAAATGGATGGTGGAGAAGTCGACAACACTTGGGCAGACTTATTGATGACAAGCACAGAATTAAAGCTATTCGTCTGCTGCAGCATCCTTTTGGTTTCTGCATCCAGAAAAGCATGGTAATCAAAATTTTCAGAAATAACCTGCGCACTCACTGCCAGTTGCTGTTGAACAGAACGCACAAAATCCTCAACACTTGCCGCGAGCTTGGAGGCATACGCATAATTACCTTCAAGCGTATTTTCAATCAATTGCTGCCGCAACACCTGATAGCTGGCATAGACAGTATTCACCAAAGAAGCAATAGCACTTGCGATCGCAAGTATAAGAATCAGTTGCCTGAGATTGATTTTCGTAATATATCTTGTGATCAGTTTGAAGGTAAACTTGTTATCAACCGCCATAGCCGTCCATTATTTTTCAACATTTAATCACGCCACCCAGTCACATCCATGCCATCCAGTCCACATACTGTAAAAGATCATGGAGTGACCAACATTGGGAGAGCATTGCATGATGCATTACTTTTGAAGCAGCCTCTTTGACATACCTCACATTGATTCAACTCGCATCATCTGACACTATTGACCAAGCCTGGCAAGGCATTACATCGTTTTGATCAGTTAAGAAATGGTATTACGAAAATGACCATATATATAGCAGCGCGGATTATACCTGATTAATATCGCATTCTGACAGCGCCACCTGCCTGATACCACTCGTCGGCCAATAAGTGATCTGTTATACTCGCCCCAAATATGCCATACCGATCCCTATTTACTACAAATTGCTAACAGATGGTCATTTCGCTTGAAGGTATCCTGTGCTACGCCTTATTTAATTTGTGCTTGTTTTATCAAAAGCTATTCATTCAACAGGCGCAAATACGTCTCTTCCAGTACAAGAAAGTCAGACTGGCATTACTCATCTACGGTATATTAGCTACTGTGTTTGGCTTGATGTTTATACTATACTGGGGCTGGAAAGTCAGCTGGACCGAAGCTGCGATACTGTATATTTTCGCATTCGTTATCACCAAATTTTGGGGATTGGTCGAACATAAAATCGGTTTGAGCCGTTTTGCATTTGCACACGCGTTCATTAGTGTGTTTGCCTTGATCGCCTTTGCTTTATTGCTGTTGACTTTTATTCCTTAAATCACAAGCCATGCCGTGATCGACATAGATCGCGGCAAAAACCTGTCATGGCCGCAGCGCGAAAAATTCCTGCATTAGAAATCTCTGCAATTCGGCTGTATCGGACACTCTGGCCGACAAAATTATCACACGCCCTAAACGCTGCGAATCCCAGTTAAAGTCACCCTTATAATACTTGCGTATTAAAGCAATCATACTGTCAACAATTGCCAAATCCACATTCCCGCCCGAGCCTGCATCGACCTGAAATACCTGACGTTGACTAAAACGGGATTCATTTGTCCACCCATAAAACGCGTAAGACGCCACCCTGGGGCCTTTGGTGAGAATCTGGAACACGCCGTTTTGCCCACCAGATTTCTTATTGGCCTGGAATGCAATATTGGCTTTGGCAATATCATTGGCTGATTTTGGTCCCTCAGCTGCGCGGGCCTGGGCATTTTCTTCGGCAGCATCCGCTTCTGCTGCATGCCTGCGTGCACGCGCTGCATTCAACATTGTCGACATATCCGCCTCTGGTGGAAGCTTCTCGATTTCAGGTTGTTTGGCAACCGTTTGGGACGGAGTAGGTTTGACTGGCGCGGTTGTCTTTTTCCTGGGCGCCACTTTCGGTTGAACCGCTGCCTTCGGCACTGGTGCCGGTACTGCAGCAGGTTTGGGCGGTTCCTTTTGCGTAATGAATGACACTTCCAGAGGCGGCATATCACCTTCGACGGGGGATTGTTCTTTTTTATTTTGCAATTGCATCTGAAATAGGACCAGAAAGACGATATGCAACAAAAGCGAGATGCAAATACCCGCCCCTACTCTATAACGAGTACGTTTTTTGGGATCAGGATGAGAAAACAGTGAAATAAGTGGCATACAACGCGACAACTACATATAACTGTTAAGTGTATGACAGAAAGGTATCAAAATGGGAATTACCAACAATAAGAAACGATTTTTCTGTTCAATTCAACGATGGTATTAAAACGCATAATAGACATAACAACGAACGAGACCGATGCATGATTACCTATGTCAACGACATATTTATCATGATTAAGCTGTCACATCCACGTAAAATATGAGGCATCACAAAAAGTAACCTATTATCTGGATACACATAAGAGAGCCACGATTAGAAAAACCATGACAATACACCATTCTCCTATCATTGTTGTCGCCCCCGATTCATTTAAAGGCTCACTGAGTGCCGAGGATGTTGCGCGAGCGATCGGTCGTGGCATTGCCACTGCCATACCTGATGCCCAAATACGCCTGTGCCCGATTGCCGATGGCGGCGAAGGGACACTGGACGCATTACTGCATGCAGGCGGAGAAAAACAGCATATTGCCGTACGCGGTGCTTCGGGTGTAACACGTACAGCTGCTACCGGGGTATTATCCGACGGCAGTGCAGTCATCGAATCCGCAGAAATTGTCGGCATCACAGACCCAACAGGCATGTCGGTACCCGTCACCCAACGCACGACGCTAGGTGTTGGCGACGCTATACGTGCATTACTCGATTCAGGCTGTCGGCGTTTTTTAATCGGTCTGGGAGGCAGTAGCACCAATGATGGTGGTATCGGCATGCTCGCAGCGCTGGGCGTCAAGTTCTTTGATGCAGCCAATAAGGAAATCCAGCCTATACCGGATGCATTGCACAAGCTCACCCGTATTGATACAAGCGGTCTGGATAACCGTTTGAAAGACACCCATATCATTGCCATGTCGGATGTGAACAATCCGCTATGTGGCTCCGAGGGCGCTAGCGCCGTCTTCGGGCCACAAAAAGGCGCCACACCTGAACAAGTGCGGCAACTGGATCAACATCTGGCACATTTTGCGCAACAGCTCGAACAAGCGTTCGGAAAACAAGCTGCAAGTCTGCCCGGGGCTGGCGCTGCTGGCGGATTGGGTTATGCACTATTAATGCTGGGTGCGCATTTCCAGTCA
>JAATFN010000296.1 GCA_015655165.1 Betaproteobacteria bacterium
CGGTGACCGCCCCGAATCAAGAGCTTATCCATGGATTAGTAAGGGTTATTTTTGAAATTCTTCAGGGGTTAACGTTTTCATCGACAAAGCATGAATTTCTGCACGCATGCGATCCCCCAGTGCGGCATACACAAGCTGATGCCTGGCAATCAGGCGTTTACCTGCAAATGCATCTGATACGATCACCGCATTGAAGTGCTGCCCGTCACCTTCTACCTCGACATGCATGCAATCGAGTCCGGCAACAATATATTCTTTAACAAGTTCAGGTGTAGGTAGCATAACGTGACTATCAATGAGGTGCAAATTATTGTGAACCGGTACGCAGCTTGTATCCGTTTTTCAACATAGATACTGCAATGACGGCTAATACAGCAAAAAAAACAACGACAATCATGAGACTAATATAAGGACTGACATCAGACTGCCCGAAAAATCCATAACGAAAGCCGTCAATCATATAAAAAAACGGGTTGAAATGCGAAACTGTCTGCCAGAATGGCGGTAAAGAATAGACGGAATAGAATACACCTGCCAGAAATGTTAACGGCACGATCAGGAAATTCTGGAATACCGCCAACTGATCGAATTTCTCTGCCCAGATACCGGCAATCAATCCCAGCGTACCAAGAATTGCCGCACCAAACAAGGCAAAAACAATGGCCCACAATGGTGTCACAAAAGACAAGTCTGTAAACAATGCCGTAATTGCCAATACACCAATGCCAACGACCAAGCCACGAATAACAGATGCCAGGACGTAACCACCAAACATTGCCCAGTGGGATAACGGCGATAACAGGACAAATACTAGATTCCCAGTAATTTTAGACTGAATTAACGACGATGAACTGTTTGCGAATGCATTTTGCAGCACACTCATCATCACCAGGCCTGGTACTAAAAAATTGGTATATTGCACACCGTCATAGACTTTGACGTAACGATCCAGCGCATGCCCGAAAATCAGCAAATACAACAAGGCTGTCAGGACAGGCGCGGCAACCGTTTGTGCTGCCACCTTCCAAAAGCGCAGTACTTCTTTATAAAGCAGTGTCTGGAATCCGGTCATGCTGTTTCTCCCATGATCTGGATAAAGACTTCTTCCAGATCTGCATGTTGCAGTTGCAAATCATCGATGACCACACCTGTTTCACGCAATGCGGCCAAAGCAGGTTCAACTTGTGCATAATCGGTAATACGTAATGTATATTCACCAGGCAACACATTGCCTGTTGGCACAATCATCGCACGCAAACTTTCTGGCAATACACCATCCTTGAGGCGCAATGCCAGACGCGAACCAGAAATGCGCTTGATCAAGGCTTCTGTCGAATCTAACGCGACAACCTTACCGGCCTTTAACATCGCGATACGGTGACACAATGCCTGTGCTTCTTCCAGATAATGCGTAGTCAACACAATTGTATGTCCTTCATGGTTCAAACGACCGATGAATTGCCACAACGTCTTGCGTAGCTCGACATCCACGCCGGCTGTTGGCTCATCAAGAATAATCACCGGAGGCTTATGCACCAAGGCCTGTGCAACAAGCAATCGACGTTTCATGCCGCCTGACAAGGCACGTGTATTGCTGTTGGCTTTATTGGTGAGATCAAGGTTTTCCATCACCTCGTCAATCCAGCGATCATTGTTTTTCAAACCAAAATAACCGGATTGCATACGTAATGTCTCGCGTACGGTAAAAAATGGATCAAATACCAGTTCTTGCGGCACAACACCAAGCTGCATGCGTGCTTGCCTGTAATCGTTGACGACATCATGGCCATTGACCAAGACAGACCCGGAATCTGCCCGGTTCAACCCGGCCACAATTGAGATCAGCGTGGTTTTACCTGCACCATTGGGACCCAGCAAGCCAAAAAACTCGCCTTCCTCAATCGCCAATGAAACACCAGCCAACGCTTGCAATGCCTTGTAGCGTTTTTGTAGATCGTTAATCTGTAGAGCAATCATAGAAAGTCGCAAGCAACACCGTCAGACCCACACTGCGCGTGGCCGCGTTGCACCATAAAAGGAAATCGTATAATTATATGAGATTTACGCCTAAGAGGTCAGGCGAGCTATGAAACCCGGCAATCCTGTATCAATGGCCGGTTTGCAGCAACCCGGTCGCACCATACAATGCGACCAGACTCTGCAAGTTGGCAGACAGGTTATCAAATTGCAGTGTGACACCCTGCTGCTTCGCGTGACGCTGCCACTCGAGCAAGACTGCCACAGCGGTAGAATCGACGGCTTGTGTCGCGATGAGATCAATATGATGTTGCCCTGCTGCAATTGCCTGCATCCCTTCTTTCAATACAAGATGGGCGTTATCGACAGTTATTGTTGCAGCAGGTGTATACATAGAGGGGTCAGAAATTTATTTACCGGAACGTGTCGCTAATTGCTTGTTTTTATCAGCCAAGACTTGAATCAAACCATCAATGCCGCCCTTGCCGATTTCAGTTGAGAACGTTCCTTTATAGGTCTCAACCAACCAAGCCCCCATGACATTGACGTCATACATTTTCCAGCTTCCCGATGTTTTTTCAACACGGTAGTTCAGCAAAATAGGGTCGCCTTGTGGTTGAATCACACGGGAACGGACTTCCACATCAGTCGCACCAGGATCAAGTTTTAATGGACGAAACTCGATTTTCTGATCACGTACTTGTGATAAAGCGCCAGAATAGGTGTAAATCAGCAAACTGCGGAATGCAGCGATCAATTGCTTTTGCTGCTCTGGATTCGCCTGACGCCAGAAGCGACCTGCAGCCAACGAAGTCATCCGCTCGAAATCGACATACGGCAAAATCTTTTCTTCGACAACAGCCACCATACGCGACATATTACCGCCTTGAATCGATTGATCCGACTTGGCAATATTTTGCACTTCCTGACTGATGCGGCGAATCATTGCATCAGGTGCTTCTTCTTGCGCCATAGCCGAGTGTGTCACAAAAACAGAACACACTACTAACACTAATGCACATAATTGTTTGAGCATTTTCATCTTATATTCATTCCCTAAATAGATGAGCCCCTGCGTCCCCGCCATATGAAGAATCTATGTCCTTCACACTTTTGGGAGATAATTTATCACAGTCTGCAATACGCACCGGGCATTGTACGATTTGTTACTCCCAATCGCCTTCGTCGTTATGGGAAGATTCCTTAGAACCTTCAATTTGACTCTTACGGCGTTGTAAATAGGCATCGCGAACAAAGCTATACTTGTCCAATGCCGCATCTTCCAATAACGTACCGGCATCGAGAAACTGAGCCCGAAGATTAACGACACGAACACCCGTACCAATGTTACGTATATAGACTGGATCCTTGTAGCTCCATAGATTGCCGTAAAAATCTGCCGGCAAGCCAGCTGTATCACGCAATGTTGATGGCCCCAATAACGGCAAAACAACATAAGGCCCTGAACCCACACCCCATTTACCTAACGTTTGACCAAAATCGGATTTTTCGGATGGCAAACGCATTTCAGTTCCTACATCCAATACACCACCCAAACCAAATGTTGTATTGATTGCCACGCGCATGATACTTGCCGCACCAACTTCGATACGTCCCTGGAACAGTTGATTAATACCGGACCATAAATCACCGATGTTGCCAAAAAAGTTACTGACCCCAGTTCTAAAAAACTGGGGTGTCACTGCTTTATAGGCTTTAGCCACAGGCTGGGCTACCACACGATCAGCTGTATCATTAAAGCTGAACATTGCCCGGTTATACCCCTCGAGGGGGTCATCAGGATTATTTGTTGTGGCACAACCTGAACCCAATAAAACGATGACTAATGTGCTCATACGAGCAAAATGCTTGATGATCACTTGCTTTGCCCTTCTGCTGCTTTACCATATAAAAATTGACCAATCAGATTTTCCAGCACAATTGCCGACTGTGTAAATTTGACTGTATCACCCGCTACCAGATTATCGATATCACCACCTGGTTCAATACCTACATACTGTTCACCCAGCAAACCGGAAGTCAGAATTTTGACCGAACTGTCTTTCGGGAATTTATAACGCTCGTCCAGATTTAATGTCACTACCGCCTGGAAATTATTGTCGTCGAAACGGATCGATTCAACCCGGCCGACCACAACACCGGCACTTTTAACAGCCGCACGCACTTTCAAACCGCCAATATTGTCGAATTTGCTGTTCACAGAATACAGTTTCTGGTTAAACGACAAGGAACTCATATTGCCAGCCTTTAACGCCAGAAACGCCAGCGCCAATGCACCCAGTACAACAAAAAGACCAACCCATACATCCAAGGTTTTACGTTGCATACACTCACCCGTCACTAAAAAATGTTCGCCAGTGTGCATGCAAACAGCAACACTCGCTTCAAATATTTACTCAGTTAAACATCAATGCAGTCATGATGAAATCCAGCCCTAACACCAGCAAGGATGCAACAACAACCGTTTTAGTCGTCGCGCGCGAAACGCCCTCAGGTGTTGGCTTGGCTTCGTAGCCCTGATACAACGCGACAAATGTCACCGTAATACCGAAAACAATACTCTTTAACACGCCATTGGCGATATCATCCCAGACATCAACCCCGCTTTGCATTTGTGACCAAAATGCCCCGCTGTCTACACCAATTAACAACACGCC
>JAATFN010000182.1 GCA_015655165.1 Betaproteobacteria bacterium
AAGTCATCGGCAGCGCCTGGCATATAGGCCGGTAATACAACAAAGCCATCACATGCCTGATCGTTATACCATGCTGTGAGTTGTTCGGCGACATAGTCCGGTGTTCCGGCTGGGCAGAAAAAGGCATGGGACTCTGCATACCATTTGCCGAGTTGTCCAAAGGTCATTTTGTCTGCAACAGCTTTTTTGACAACGGCTTCGAAACGTCCTTTGCTACCAGTGATTTTATCGGTGAAATCATGTACTACCGCATCGATGGCATATTGTGAAAGGTCATGGTTCATGCTGGCAGACATGAATGTCAGACCGGCTTGTGGCAAGACGAGTGATTTGAGTTCTTTTTCCAGTGCCTGTGCCTGTTCTTGTGTATCGGCGATGATAGGCACGACTCCGGGTAAAATTTTAACGTGTTCGGGGTTTCTGCCATTGGCTTTGACTTGATCCTTAAATGTCTCGTAGAACGCGCGTGATTTGTCTTTATCACCCTGCACAGTAAAAATCATCGATGCATGACCTGTTGCCACGCGCTGAAAATTGTTCGAGACACCAGCCTGAATCAAGACCGGATGACCTTGCGGTGGTCTTGGTACATTCAACGGACCTTTTACCTGAAAAAAATCTCCCTTGTGGTTGATTTCGTTCACTTTATCGGGGTTACCATATACCCCCGATCGTTTGTCGAGAACAGTCCAGTCATCTTGCCAGCTATCCCATAAACAGGTAACAACATCGATAAATTCTTCTGCTTTACGATAGCGTTCTTCGTGCGAGAGGTGATGATCTTGACCAAAATTTCTGGCTTCACCATCACTAACAGACGTCACCAGATTCCATCCTGCGCGACCACCGCTTAAATGGTCGATATTGGCAAGTGCACGGGCTGTTGCGAAGGGCTGGTTATAAGTCGAGGAAATCGTACCAGCCAAACCGATACGCGATGTTGCACTGATTAACGCCGACATGATACTTAATGGTTCAACGTGTTGTGGTGTCGGACGCCATTTGATAGTCGACTTGACGCTGTCTTCAAAAATATCGTCAATGGCCAGTTTATCTGCAAAAAAAAGCGTATCAATACATGCTTTTTCAGCTTTTTGGGCAAGTGCCTGGTAAAACGCCAAATCGAGCGGTTTGACGTGCTGTGCCAACGGATGTCGCCATCCGCCCAAATGACTGCCTGTTTCTTTTACATACAGTGCAATATGCATGGATGTCATGTTATGCCCCGATAACACTGTCGTTAAAACTGTTATCGAAAGCCGGTGCGATATCAAATGCGGATGGGATAATGCCTGACTCGGCATAGTATTTCACGAGATTTTGCTGGTCTGTCACAATCGATTGTGTGATTTTGACTGGCAACATACGTTCCATATTGTAGGCTTCGCGTGCGATTTGCTCGCTTGCACCAATCATTGGTGCCCACACTTTAGCATACGCATCCAGATTATTGACTGCCCACACACGTGCTTTGGCAACCCGTTCCAGATAGTCTTTGATAAGCGGGCGCTTTTTATCCAGGGCATCGGTGCGTGCTGTATGGTAAGCCGTATTATTGACAAGACCACGTCCGTTAACCAGAACGCGCGCACCGTGATCGTGTTGTGCACGTGCGATATAGATCGTCCAGATAGCCCACGCATCGACAGCGCCAGATGCAAATGCCGGATAGGCATCAGCCGGTTGCAAGAAACGATATTCCACGCTATTGGCGGGTAGATTGGACTTTTGTAAAGCTTTGGCGATGAGCAGATGGCCAACAGATCCACGCGATACGGCCACTTTTTTACCGACCAGATCAGTGACTGTCTTGATTGGCGAGTTTTTAGGAACGATCAATGCGATACATGCCGGATCTGAGCGATAGGCGCCGACGATTTTTGATGGATTGCCTGTCGCCAGTGTAAACGTTGTTGCAGCATCACCACCATAACCGATATCGATCGCACCGGCATTTAGCGCTTCCATCACGGGTGCTGCTGTCGGGAACTGCGAAAATTGCAGGTTATAGGGAACCGATTTCAATAATCCGGCAGCTTCCAGTAAAGAATGTGTTGTACGTGTCTGGTCACCCACACGCAAGGTATCGTTTGCACTTTGCGCAAATACCAGACTGGATGCAAAAGGTGTCGAAAGTGCTGCGAATTGTAAAAGACGGCGGCGGCTAAGAGATGCTAGCTGATCGAGATTGTTCATGGTAAATCCGTATTTACAATAATTGGTTTGCGTTCCGGCATCGCCGGGTCGTCTATTGGCTATATGAGATGCGTGACATTGTTATGTTGTTTATAAATTCACTGCGTCTTTAAAAGCTACCAGATAATATAAAAACTGATAATTAAGTACACTAATAATTAATTATATGCATATTTGAAATATGACCTTCGATTCGATTTATGTTGCCGGTACAATCCGTCCACACAAAATACCGGATTGGTAAGTTACCGGTAATCGAAGCAGGGAATTTGATATGTATGTAACCTTGCGTCACATGTTGTGGCGGATTGCGCCGTGGATTTTGCCGGTACTGTTAATTACGGGCTGGCAGTTGGCCGCCAGTATGGGATGGTTGTCGACACGTATTTTGCCAGCACCAGTTTCAATTTTTGTGACTGGTTGGGCAATGCTTGTCAGTGGAGAGCTATGGAAGCATTTGGCAATTAGCGCTACCAGAGCATTGATTGGTTTTACGATTGGCGGCAGTATCGGGTTGTTTCTGGGGTTTATCACCGGTTTGTCTCCGTGGGGCGAGAGACTACTCGACAGTACTGTGCAGATGGTCAGAAATATTCCCCATCTTGCATTAATTCCATTAGTGATTCTCTGGTTCGGTATCGATGAAACCGCCAAAATATTTCTGGTTGCGTTAGGAACATTGTTTCCAATTTATCTTAATACCTATCATGGTATACGCCATCTTGACAGAGGGTTAATCGAGATGGGGAGAAACTATGGCCTCTCTGGTTTGGGACTGTTCTGGCATATCATTTTACCTGGCGCATTGCCTTCTATCCTTGTTGGTGTGCGGTTTGCGTTGGGCTTTATGTGGTTGACATTGATTGTTGCGGAAACGGTCTCGGCAGATGCGGGGATAGGTTATCTGGCAATGAATGCCAGAGAGTTTTTACAAACGGATGTCGTGGTACTGGCAATTTTGTTGTATGCGCTGTTAGGCAAAGGGGCAGATTTGTCGGCCAGAGCGCTTGAACGCTATTGGTTGCGTTGGCATCCGGCCCATCATAAAGGGGATCATTGATGGACAGGTATGTAAACAGTCGGCAGGGACTGCAGATTCATATTGCAGGACTGAGTCAGACATTCGGTGACAGAAGAGTGTTAAAACAACTGGATCTGACAATTCCCGCCGGGCAGTTTATCGCGATTGTAGGGCGTAGCGGTTGTGGTAAAAGTACATTGCTGCGTTTATTGGCAGGATTGGATAATGCTGTAGATGGTGTACTTCTTGCCGGTGACCAGTCATTGTCGCAACAACAAGATGATGTCCGTTTAATGTTTCAGGATGCCCGTCTTTTACCCTGGAAGAGTGTTATCAATAATGTCGGTTTGGGCTTGTCTGGACAATGGAAAGAGCAGGCCCGTGAAGCGTTGGCATCGGTCGGGTTGCTTGACCGGGAAAATGAATGGCCGGCTGCCTTGTCGGGTGGGCAAAAGCAACGTGTTGCTTTAGCCAGAGCATTGGTACATAGGCCACGTTTGTTATTGTTAGATGAGCCTTGGGCGCGCTTGATGCATTAACACGTATAGAAATGCAACGTCTGCTTGAACGTTTATGGCTTCAGTATAAGTTTACCGTATTGTTAGTCACGCATGATGTAGGAGAGGCCGTATCAGTTGCCGATCGTGTCCTGTTGATTGAAGATGGCAAGATTGGATTTGATGTTGACATCAGGGTGCCGCGACCGCGAACTATTGGTGAACCTGCTCTGGTAGAGATTCAGCAACAGGTATTAACACGTGTTTTATCTGCGCCATCATAAATGAGGATGCATCTGAATACGGTGTGAAGTACAGTGTGGATGCCGATACCGACAGTATTACAGCTAGGTATGCTAGATGCGGCCGCAGCCCACTTGGG
>JAATFN010000045.1 GCA_015655165.1 Betaproteobacteria bacterium
AAATGTCTCGTGAGTTTTTATTGTTGTTATGAGCAAAATTCATGCCAAAAACTTTTACGCGTTGCATATGGTCATCTGAAATACATTGATTTAGCAAGTCAAAAAAATTAACCAATATACGAGAAATCAATACAAGTCATTGATTTCAAATAACTTTACGATAAATGGTTGGTGATTTAATCATACGGCAACATTGCCAGTCATGATTGTTATGGGCAAGTTTTTCTTCTTTCAGATCGTTCTGTCTATGAAATAATTTCCAAACAGCACCAAAGTGGATACCACTATTGAAGCGATACCACCACATGTGCACTACGCTGGATGACTGGACGAAACGCATGTCGCACGAATGCAAAATACCGAGTGGATGCGTAAGTCATCCACACCACACATAAGCTCTGCAACAGGGGAAAAGGGGAATTGACTGAATAGGATTTGCCGGACAAGTCGTCCATGCCCGGCATTGACTGCAAAGGGAACTACTTCAAGCGCCATTCAGCCGAATGTGCGTGTGCCTGCAGGCCTTCACCATATGCCAGTTCGGCGGCCACACGGCCCAGTGTCTGTGCACCCGCCTCGCTCACCTGAATAATACTGGAGCGTTTCTGGAAGTCATACACACCCAGCGGAGAAGAAAATCGCGCTGTACGTGATGTCGGCAACACGTGGTTTGGTCACGCACAATAGTCGCCTAACGACTCGGACGAGAAGCGCCCTAAAAACATCGCGCCCGCATGGCGTATTTTGTCTGCCCAGACTTGCGGTGTTTCTGTCGAAATTTCCAGATGTTCCGGCGCAATCGCATTGGCGATCTCGCAAGCTTCATCCATATCACGTACTTTGATCAACGCACCGCGATTGGTCAGTGAGGTACGAATCACCTCTTTACGCGGCATCGCATCTAGTTGCTTATTAATACTTGCTTCGACTTGTTCGATGTATGCGGCATCCGGACACAACAGAATCGACTGCGCCATTTCATCATGCTCGGCTTGCGAGAACAAATCCATTGCAATCCAGTCAGGATTGGTTGATCCATCACAGATCACCAGAATCTCCGACGGACCGGCAATCATATCGATCCCCACCACACCAAAGACACGACGTTTGGCCGCGGCAACATACGCATTACCAGGACCGACGATTTTATCAACAGCAGGAATGGTATCTGTACCATACGCCAGCGCACCAACAGCTTGCGCACCGCCAATCGTAAAGATACGATCAACGCCGGCGATGGCTGCGGCAGCAAACACCAACTGGTTACGTACACCATCGGGGGTTGGCACGACCATAATGACTTCACCGACACCGGCAACTTTTGCGGGAATGGCATTCATCAACACCGATGAAGGATAAGCCGCTTTGCCGCCTGGCACATAAATACCGACACGGTCCAGTGGTGTGACTTTTTGGCCTAAAACCGTGCCGTCAGCTTCTGTATACAAAAACCCCGCGGAACCACATTCTTCCTTTTGACGTGCATGATAAGCACGTACACGGTCAGCTGCAGTTTGTAGTGCGGCCCGACGTGCAACCGGTAACGTGTCCAACGCTGCCGCCAATTCTGCTTGTGACACTTCCAGTGCACCAACAGACGCTGCGGCAACACGATCAAACCGGTTGGTATAGTCCAGTACAGCGGAGTCTCCGCGCGTTTTGATATCCGCTAGAATGGTCGCAGCAGCGTGATCAATCGCATCATCCTCACTCGCTTCGAATGCCAGCACTGCTGACAATGCCTGTTTGAAACCGGCATTGGACGAATCCAGTTTTCTGATATGTATGGTCATCATGCCGCCTTTTCTATATTGGCAGCGCGCTCGAACGCAGCGAGAATCGGCTGCAATGTTTCGTGTTTCAATTTCAATGCAGCCTGGTTGACAACCAGACGGGATGAAATATCCATAATATGCTCGACTTCGACAAGTTTGTTCGCGCGCAATGTACCACCGGTACTGACCAAGTCGACAATCGCATCGGACAAGCCCACCAATGGCCCCAATTCCATCGACCCGTACAACTTAATCAGATCGACGTGCATGCCTTTCGAGGCAAAGTGTTCACGCGCTGTGTTGACATATTTTGTTGCCACCCGCAAACGCGCGCCCTGATGCACGGCACTGGCATAATCAAACCCCTCGGACACGGCAACCGACAAACGGCAATTGGCGATATTCAAATCGATTGGCTGATAGAGTCCTTCACCGCCATGCTCCAACAAGACATCCTTACCCGCCACACCAAAGTCGGCAGCACCATATTGCACATAGGTTGGTACATCGGATGCACGCACAATGATGACACGGATATTCGGATGATTGGTTGGCAAAATCAGTTTGCGCGAGGTTTCCGGATTTTCTGTCACAACAATACCGGCAGCTTCCAACAGCGGCAATGTTTCTTCAAAAATCCGGCCTTTAGATAAAGCGAGCGTTAATTGCTGGTTCATAGCGGCTATCTTATTTTATGCGTTCAATGTCTGCACCGACAGCAGACAATTTAACTTCCATTCGGTCGTAACCACGATCCAGATGGTAAATCCGTTCGATCAATGTCTCGCCTTGGGCTGCCATACCGGCAATCACCAATGATGCAGACGCACGTAAATCAGTTGCCATCACCGGAGCACCGATAAATTTTTCGACACCGGTAATAATCGCGGTATTGCCTTCGATGGCAATCGATGCACCCAGACGATTCATTTCCTGTACATGCATGAAACGGTTCTCGAAAATCGTCTCCGTCACACGGCTCATGCCTTCGGCCACACAGTTCATTGCCATAAATTGCGCCTGCATATCTGTCGGGAACCCCGGGTATTCGGTGGTTCTGAAACTGACTGCCTTGGGCCGCGATGCCATCTGGGCACGTACCCAGTCGTCGCCGGTCGTGATGACCACACCTGCTTCACGCAATTTATCAAGCACCGATCCCAGAATGCATGCATCTGTCTTTTTAAGGGTGATGTCGCCACCGACCGCGGCTACCGCGCACAGGAAAGTACCGGTCTCGATGCGATCGGCAACAACAGCATGCGACGCCCCATGCAATTTCTCGACCCCTTGAATTACCAGGCGATCCGTGCCGATGCCTTCGATTTTTGCTCCCATGGCGACCAGCAAATTCGCCAAGTCGCCCACTTCCGGTTCGCGTGCAGCATTCTCCAGAATAGTTTGACCATCAGCCAGCACAGCTGCCATTAACAGATTTTCTGTACCTGTAACTGTAATCATGTCAGTCACAATACGCGCGCCTTTTAGTTTCTTGGCTTTTGCATAGATATAACCGGCATCAATCGTGATCTCGGCCCCCATAGCCTGCAAGCCTTTGATATGCTGATCCACAGGGCGTGAGCCAATCGCACAACCACCTGGCAAAGACACTTTCGCCTCACCAAAGCGCGTCAGCAAAGGTCCCAGTACCAGAATCGATGCCCGCATGGTTTTCACCAACTCATACGGCGCTTCAAGACGATCGATCCGGTCTGCCTGTAATGTCAGCTCATCGCACTTGCCTTCAACCTTTAAGCCCATTTGACGCATCAACTTCAAGATCGTGTCGACATCGTGCAAATCGGGTACGTTAGACAACTGCAATGCATCCGATGTCAACAAAGCCGCACACAGAATTGGCAATGCGGCGTTTTTGGC
>JAATFN010000023.1 GCA_015655165.1 Betaproteobacteria bacterium
AGCATAGACACTACGTCTACCTTCACGCTGCGCATTTAACCATCCTTCTTCACACAAACGAAATGCACTGGTGCGCACCAGACGATCATTGATACCGAATGGTGCAAGTAGTTCGATCAAGCTGCCCATCCATACCTGTCCACCGTGTGGCGTAATGGCGTCGCCAAATAATGTCATGACCAGCGACTTTGCACGGAGGGGGTGCTGCTCTGTGTACTGCGAGATCCACTTGCCGAAAGAAAAGCTATGAGTTGAAGACATCGGTATAAATCAGGTTATTGAATCGAAATAACTATATTTCTGAAAAGAGGTGAAAGGATAACTGTTTTTATTACCTCATACCGTGATTGATATAAATCCATGTCAATATGATACATATAAATAATATGATACGAAATAAGTGTTTACATATATAAATATGTATCATAATATACAAACACAATAAATTCCCTGATCAAACAGGGAGTCCATTACATCGAGACTAGTAAAAGTGAGGTAAGGCCATGTATGCACAGTTGGTTGATACCGGTAGCCAAAAAGTACGCACGTTGGAAGAAATGGGACGCGACGAGCGCGCATTTCAGGAGCGTGTAGGAAATGGCATCAAGATCGAGCCGAAAGACTGGATGCCCGAAGGGTATCGTAAGACGCTGGTTCGTCAGATTTCACAGCACGCCCACTCGGAAATTGTTGGTCAGTTACCCGAAGGAAACTGGGTAACACGTGCGCCGACTTTAAAACGTAAATCCATTTTACTTGCCAAAATACAAGATGAAGCCGGCCATGGTTTGTATCTGTATTCTGCAGCGGAAACACTGGGTGTGGCACGTGACAAATTGCTGGATGATCTGCATACCGGTAAAGCAAAATACTCAAGTATCTTCAATTATCCAACATTGACTTGGGCCGACATTGGCGCCATCGGATGGTTGGTAGATGGCTCTGCCATTATTAACCAAATCCCTTTGTGTCGTTGCTCTTATGGTCCTTATGCACGTGCCATGGTACGCGTATGCAAAGAAGAGTCGTTTCATGCCCGCCAGGGTTACGACATCATGATTGCATTATGTAACGGCACGGCAGAACAAAAACAAATGGCACAAGATGCCGTCAATCGCTGGTGGTGGCCTTCATTGATGATGTTCGGTCCATCTGACGCCGAATCGGTCAATAGTGTGCAATCGGCAGCATGGCGTATTAAATTGTTCTCGAATGACGAGCTACGGCAAAAAATGGTTGATCAGACGGTGCCGCAAGCGACCTATCTTGGTCTGACCATTCCCGATGCCGATCTGAAATGGAATGATGCTACCCAGCATTACGAGTATGGTGAAATCGACTGGGAAGAATTCAATAACGTTATTCGCGGCAATGGGCCATGCAACCGTGACAGATTACGTACACGTGTAAAAGCGTACGAAGATGGCGCATGGTTTAGAGAGGCCTTGAGCGCCTATAGCGAAAAACAGGAACAACGAGAAAAACAGGCACAACGTATTGCCTGATTGGCAGGAGAAGAAATGAGTAAAGCGTGGCCGTTATGGGAAATTTTTATCCGTAGCCAGCATGGTTTGTCGCATAAACACGTCGGCAGTTTACATGCGCCCGATGCCGAAATGGCAGTGAACAACGCCCGCGATGTGTATACACGTCGTAATGAAGGCGTCAGTATCTGGGTTGTCAAAGCACAAGACATTACAGCGAGCAGTCCAGCAGACAAGGATTTGTTGTTTGAACCGTCCAACAGCAAAGTGTATCGCCATCCGACTTTCTTTCCGATGCCGGAAGAAGTTAAAAATCTGTAATCTTACACAGGAGAGCAACAGATGAGCGAACACAAACTGACCTATCTGCTACGCTTGGCAGATAACGACATGATTTTAAGTCAGCGGTTGTCGGAGTGGTGCGGTAAAGGTCCTGCGATGGAAGAGGATATGGCACTGACGAATATAGCATTGGATTTAATTGGTCAGGCACGTTTTTGGTATACCTATGCAGGAGAACTGGAAGGTCGCAATCGTGATGAAGATCAGTTGGCTTTTATGCGTGATGCGAATGCATTTTGCAATGTGTTATTAGTCGAGCAACCGAACGGCAACTATGCACAAACGTTGGCGCGCCAGTTCTATTTTGATATATGGCATTTTCTGGTATTGCAGTCATTGGCACGTGCTACTGACCTACGTATTGCCGGGATTGCAGAAAAATCGCTCAAAGAAGTCGCATACCATGTACGTCGTAGTGTTGATCTGGTTGTGCGTCTTGGTGATGGTACCGATACAAGCAAACGCATGATGCAAGATGCATTAGATGATTTGTGGATGTATACCGGTGAATTATTTAAAGCAGATGCGGTTGATTTGGCCATGCAGGAAGCAGGTATTGCACCAGACTTGCAGCAGGTCAGGCAGGCATGGCTGGCGCAGATCAATACAGTGTGCAAGCAGGCAACATTGCTTGTGCCGTCTGCCGATGCATGGATGCAAAAAGGCGGTAAACAGGGCATACATAGCGAGCACTTGGGGTTTGTTCTGGCAGAGATGCAGTTTTTGCAACGTGCCTATCCGCAAGCAAACTGGTAACCGGTATGTCTGTCGATACACATCAAGTCTGGGCATTGTTGCAGCATGTCAAAGATCCCGAAATTCCTGTCATCTCGATCGTTGATCTGGGGATTGTGCGTGATGTTGTGTTGACAGAAGACAACCATGCTTGTGTCATTACGATTACACCGACATATAGTGGTTGCCCTGCAATGATTACCATTGCAGATGGCATCGAGCATGTATTGAAAGCCAATGGAATTCGTGATGTACGATTGGAAACACAGCTGTCGCCGGCATGGACGACAGACTGGATGTCGGATGCGGGTAAAAAGAAATTGAAGGAATATGGTATTGCCCCGCCGGTTCAACAATCTGTTACTTATCAGACGATCGATATCAGTCGTTTGTTAACGCAAAGACAGATGGAACCAGTGGTGCCATGCCCCAAATGTGGATCACTACATACGGATGCTGCCAGTCGTTTTGGGTCGACATCTTGCAAGGCATTGTATGTATGCCGGGATTGTCACGAGCCCTTTGATTACTTTAAAAGTCATTAATATAAAAAGTAGACAGTATAAAAATACTGCATTCACAGGAGATAAAGTGAAATGAGCCATTTTCATTCATTGAAGGTACGCGATGTTGTACAAGAAACACGCGATGCTGTTGTATTGACATTTGATGTACCGCAAGCATTAAGCGATGATTACCGCTATACACAAGGCCAGTATCTGACCTTGCGCGCGACAGTCAATAACGAGGACATGCGTCGTTCGTATTCTATTTGTTCTGCAGTCCAGGACAACGCACTGCGTGTCGCGATCAAACGCGTACAGGGTGGTGAGTTCTCGACATGGGCCAATGAGTCGGTCAAAGTGGGCGACATGATCGATGTGATGCCGCCCATGGGCAGCTTCAATTTGCCGCTGTCGGCAGACAACCAGCATCATTACGTCGGATTTGCCGCAGGTAGTGGTATTACGCCGATTCTTTCGATTATCAAAACCACATTGATTGCCGAACCCAATAGCCGTTTTACCCTGTTTTATGGTAACCGTGCATCGTCATCGGTCATTTTTAAAGAAGAACTCGCCGCATTAAAAGATACCTATCTGGGACGTTTTACCTTGGCTTATGTATTAAGCCGCGAACCACAGGATATTGCGTTGTTTAATGGCCGTATCGATAAAGAAAAATGCGAAAGTCTGTTGGCAAGCTGGATTGATGTCGATGATATCGATGGCGTTTTTATCTGTGGTCCTGAACAAATGACCAAGGATGTTTCCGACTTGTTGCAGGAAAAAGGGTTGCCGAAAAATAAGATCAAGGCAGAACTCTTTGCGCCATCTACATCCGGAAAAGCCCGTCAGAGAAAAACCAGCCAGAAAGAGAGCACACAGACATGTGATGTGACACTGATTGTCGATGGTGCACATGTCGGTTTTACGATGGAAAGAGAAAAAGAATCGGTACTGGATGCGGCCTTGCGTAACGGTATCGATATCGGATACTCCTGCAAGGCAGGTGTGTGTTCAACGTGTCGCTGTAAAGTGGTCTCGGGAAAAGTCGATATGGATGCCAATTATGCGCTGGAAGATTATGAAGTCGCACGAGGCTTTGTTTTATCTTGTCAGAGTTTTCCGCAAACCGAGACGCTA
>JAATFN010000289.1 GCA_015655165.1 Betaproteobacteria bacterium
GAATCGGGAAAGTCGTCTCGAGCAAACGCAGGCTTGCGTCTGTATCGGTTAACGTAAATGCACCGGAGACCGGCAAATCCGCCACAGCAGGATCACACCGCAATATGCCCGGACGATAACGCCCCAGCTCGCGTATCAATGTCCCTAACGGCATTGCTTTGGCCAACAACATTCCCTGCGCCCATAACATGTTGCTGACATCGGCAACCTCGACATCTTCCATACCGCTATCGGAGAACACCTGTTGCTGGCCACTTTGGACAATGCGGTTTTCTGTTTTGTCCTGCAACTGGACTTCAACAGCACCTTCGAATACATCCAGCCGGGTCAGGACATCATGATCCATATACCGCACAGCAAACTTTGTTCCCAATGCCCGCATGCGTCCTTGTGATGTTGTCACAATAAAAGGACGATATGCAGGTGATGGATCCTTGCCTGTAGTGACAAGGATTTCCCCGGACAACAATGTCACCCGACGCTCCTGCGCAGTCAATACCACATCGACAGCACTGGATGTATTTAACACCAGGACTGTGCCGTCGGCGAGATGGAAGGTTTTCTGCTCCCCTTTCGCCGTATGGAAATCCGCTGTCCAATCCTGCCATTTGTCTTTTGTAACCATCCACCCTATTGGTACCGACACAAGCAGCATACTCAGTAATTTCAGGTTTCTGCGCCGTGCGACACGATCTACCTGGGACAATGTCATCCTTGCGATCGGTTCTGGCACATTGGTAAAGGTATCGAGCATGGTCTGGACACGCACCCAGGCTGCTGCATGCGCGGGCGTCTGATGCTGCCAGCGGATCAATGCACGCTGCTTTTCCGCACTCATTTCCCCGGACTGTAACAATACTAGCCAGTCGGCAGCTTGTGCAATGATGGCAGCATCAATATCGTTGTGAATACAACCTGCAGACATAAGATGAAGTATCAATCCAGCGTCAGGCAAGCAATAAATGCGGTACGCATATGTCGCTTGACAGTGATTAAAGACATATCCAGTCGGTCTGCAATATCCTGATAATGCAAGCCGTCTAACTGTGCGAGTAAAAAGATGTTGCGTGTTTGTGCAGGCATGCTGCGTAACATGGCATCAATACGCAACAATGCTTCCAGAATCAGCATGCGCGCCTCTGGTGAAGGCGCTTCGGGTTCGGGCAAATGGGCAATGGTATCCAGAAAAGCACGTTCGACATCCTGACGACGCCAGTGGTCCACCACCAGACCCTTGGCAATATGTGTCAAAAAAGCACGCGGTGTATCCCCTGTAAACAATTGCTTTTTTTGCCCGATCATGACACGTACAAACGTGTCATGGGCAAGATCTGCAGCATCGCAGGTATTGCCGAGCTTGCCGCGCAACCAGTTGTAGAGCCAATTGTGATGCGCCCTGTAGAGCATACCGACTTCTCTTTGCAAAGACATGTCAGCAACTGATACAGCCCCCTTTTCTGGAACAGTCATATGTCATAATGATTTAAATGAGAACTATTATCATTTTAATGCCATGCATACCATTGTGGCAAGACAGATAGATATCCGGTCATGATGCGCCCGGCAATTTTCGCCTGATACCCTGTCAACACACAAAAATGGCAGTGTCAGAATCTTTAAAAATGCTTTTTATTCCCTATTTTTTATTGTTATAATAGCGACCTTTCGGGGTGTTAGCTCAGTTGGTAGAGCAGCGGACTCTTAATCCGTTGGTCGAGTGTTCGAGCCACTCACGCCCTACCAGAATACAAAAGGCCCAAGCAGCAATGCTTGGGCCTTTTCTGTTTCTGTCATAGACGCTTCACTCACATCTTCCACACACTATCTGCAAAAGATCATCCATTTTTGGTAACAGCATAATAAAATATATTTTGCAACATTGTTGCAAAAACAGGCGACTCGACCTATCATTCAATGCAACAGTGTTGCATTGAATGATTATTCCCGTCAACTGCTTGTGTTGATTGCCAGAATAAAAAGAAAGACCGCATAGGACTTGTACATCAACACTGCACCATCACAACACTATCTCGGAAAACATGATCATGATGATTCAGAAGAAATTGCTGGCCAGTGCCGTTACCTGTGCACTGGCAGCAATGTCGCATGGCGTTTTTGCGCAAACAACACAACCGGCGACTGCCACGTTAAAAGAAATTGTTGTTACCGCCAATCCGCTCAATACAGAAGAAGACACACAAACCCTGACGCCTGCCAAAGTATTGACCGGTGACGAACTACGCGACAAAGTCGGCAACTCCCTTGGCGCGACATTGTCCCAGGAACTGGGTGTATCGCCATCGGCATTCGGTGCCGGAGCATCACGGCCGATTATTCGTGGTCTTGAAGGACCACGTATTAAAATCCTGCAAAACGGCATGTCTGTGGATGACGTCTCCAGTTTATCCAATGACCATGCTGTCGCAACTGAAAGTGCCACGGCACGTCAAATCGAAATTCTGCGCGGGCCTGCTGCGCTTCTTTATGGTTCAGGTGCCATTGGTGGTGTCGTCAACGTCATTGACGCACGCATACCAAATGCGCTGGCAGACAAACCCACAGGTAGTGCCGAAGCACGTTTCAGCACAGTCGACAATGGCACAGATGTGTCTGCCGATGTCAATGGTTCAGCCGGTGCAATCGGTTTGCATATTGATGGTAACTGGCGTCGTACAGGCGACTATAAAATTCCGGGTGCCGCAGAAATCGGCGGGAATGAGACTGACAATGGCCGTCTGGACAATTCGTTTACCCGTGCAAAAAGTCTGGGGGTCGGTGCATCCTACATTGCATCCTGGGGATATATTGGTGCCTCTGTCGGTGCCAATGAAAACCGTTATGGCATTCCCACAGAAGAGAAATCGACCATTCTGTTAAAACACAGCCGTTACGATATCGACAGTCTGATCAACAACCCGGTTAACGGTATTGATTCCTTGCGCATTCGCGTGGGTATTACCGATTACAAGCATACCGAATTCGAATCGGATGGTGAAGCCGCCACCATCTTTAAAAACGATGCTGTGGATACACGTGTCGAATTAAAACACGCACCGCTTGCAGGTTGGCATGGTGTGTTTGGTGTGCAAACAGAAAACAGCGAGTTTTCCGGTAAATCGGCAGAAACAGGTTTGGCCAGCACAGTGCCTGTGACCAAATCATCGACTGTTGCCGGCTTTATTGTTGAAGAACGCCAGTTTGGGGATGTGCTGGCCAGTACCGGCTTACGTGTCGAATCGGTCAAACGCAACCCGCAAGACAGTATTGCACCGGATCGTAACTTTACATTACTGTCTTATTCGTTAGGCGGACTCTGGACATTTACGCCCGGTTACGCACTCGGTGCTACCTACTCGGTTGCCCAACGTGCCCCTGCAACAGAAGAGCTGTATTCCAATGGCCCACATGAATCGACTGGCACCTACGATATCGGCAGCGCAACATTGGATAAAGAAACCTCGCACAATATCGAACTTTCCCTACAAAAAACCGACGGTCTCATTCAATGGAAAACCAACATCTTCCAGAACAAGGTCCAGAACTACATTTACGGTATCACGGGTGACCAGGTCGACGAGGATGGGACACCGGACGCCAATGGGGAATTCACATTGCGCAACTGGTCACAAGCCAAAGCCACCATTCGCGGTGCCGAAGCAGAAGTAACTTATAACCTGCGCGGTGAAGGTGTTTCCGGGCGTGTGTTTGCCGATACATCGCGCGGCAAGCTTGACAATGCCGGTAACTTGCCTTTGCAACCTGCGACACGTTATGGTGCCAGCATCGGTTATAAACAAGGCGACTGGCGCACAGGACTGCAAGTGATCCGTACGCAAACACAGGATCGTCTGGCAGCGTTCGAGTCATTTAAGACACCGTCCTATACACAAGTCGATGCCAACCTGTCTTATACACAACACTTTGGCGCTACCCAGCTTACCTGGTTTGCTCTGGTTAAAAACATGTTCAATCAGGATATCCGTTACGCGACATCATTCTTGAAAGAAGTCGCACCAGCCCAGGGACGCAATCTGGTGGTCGGTGTCAGAACCCAGTTTTAAATCTGTGCACCGCACACGTCGTGCATCAGGCAGCCAAGGTTTGCACTGTGCCAATCAAGCAAGACTGCATGTCTTGGCTTGATGGTACAGAAACAGCTTGGGCTGCGTGACGATAACGATATCAGAAACGATATGTTGCAGTGATCAGGAAGTTTCTCGGGGCACCGAAGTGGTTGTTGTCCTGGGTTGAACCAATCGTCTGATAATAATATTTATCAAACACATTGTTAAGATTCAATCGCAGGTCCAGATTTTTACTGACACGGTAGGAAGCCATCAAATCGACAATGGTGTATCCACCCTGACGAATGCTATAAAGCGGCTTATCGGTCTGGCTGCGTACCCGCATTGCACCACCAATACGCCATTGGCTAAAGGCACCCGGCAACTGGTAACTGGTCGAGAATTTCATCAGGTGTTTGGGTGTCTCTGTATCATAACGCGTACCTGCCTTGCCGGCATCCGAATCGTTGACATAGACAGAGGTATTGAATGTGTAACCCGTCATGACTTGCCAGTTAGGTGTTATCGCGCCGGCGACTTCAAACTCGACACCACGGCTACGGACTTCCCCTGCCTGTGTATAACAGGGAACCGCACTATCGCGGCACTCGGTCGGCAAAAGTTCCAATGGCAGATTTTTCTGGTTGATCTGAAATACTGCCGCACTGGCTGTTAATTTGCCGTCATAGTATTCACCTTTAACACCGGCTTCCAGATTGGATCCTGTTACAGGGTCCAGCAAACCACCGTTTTGTGCATCATAGTTTTGTGGTCTGAACACACTTGTCCAGCTCGTGTACAGCGAGTGGTTATTGTCCAGTGCATACACCAGGCCTGCATAAGGGGTGATGTTGTTGTCGACCTTGTAACCTGAGTCATCAATCCAGGTACCGGAAACCAGATGCATTTTATATTCATAAAAATCGGTACGTGCACCCAGCATCAGTGTCAACGAATCTGCCAGATTCAAACGTGTTGTCGCATACGCACCGTATTGCTTCTGATGACCTTTTCTTGACCAGACATAATTGAATGCCGGTTTCGGAACTGCACCGGAGTCCCATGTATTGGGGTCGACATATTCGTCATAGTCACTCGGCCAGCCACCCGGGCCGTCATCTTCTTTTGTTTCCCGATAGCTGGCACCAACAACGAGTTCATGGGTTCTACCCAGCAAACTAAACGGGCCACTTGCGTAAGCATCGATACTGAACTGGTTTTTCTTATACGCATACGCACCGGCACCCTGTCCAAAATCTTCAGAATCAGGTTTCAGATACAAGTAGGTGCCTTGCATATCCATTTTTGTTTGCAAACCACGGGCTGTGACTGTCCCCTTCCAGCCGTTCTCAAAACGATGTTCCAGTTCTGCAAAAATACTGCTGTTGTCTTTGTTCCAGTAAGCCCAATCCGGTGTCATTCTGGTAGAGCGATCGAACTGATAAAAATCGCCATTGCGTTTGGTGGGCAAACCATTCCAGTCTGCACCCGGATTGTCTTCCTTATTGTAATAACCGCCAACACTCAATAATGTAGACCGACCCAGATCCATGTCGATCGTACCGTAAACCATCTTGCGTTCATGACGGTAGGCTTTTTTGAAGGTATCGGTATCCTGCATGGCAACAACAGCACGACCACGTACGGTACCATCCTCATTTAACGCACCCGACACATCAAGTTCGCCACGGTAGTTGTTCCAGCTGCCACCACTACCCGTTAACAACACCTGTGTCTCGCGTGTAGGACGTTTACGCACAAGATTGATCGCACCAGACGGGTTACCCGTGCCGGTAATGATGCCGGCAGCACCACGAATGACTTCGACACGGTCATACATTGCCATATTCGCTACACCTTGTGTATCGTAATCAAACGACAATGGCACCCCGTCAGCCAGGAATGTATTGACCTCGAATCCGCGCGAAAAAAACTGTGTCCGTTCGCCGCCGCCAATCTGACGGGTACTTAAACCTGTTGCGTCCTGCGCCACTTCATCTAGTGTCTGGAAACCACGATCATCCATTTGCTGGCGTGTTACCACGCTAACGGATTGCGGTGTCTCGCGTGCCGACAAATTGAATTTGGTTGCCGTATGCATCGACCGTGTGGTGTAGGAATCTGTCCCTTCTGTCGTGCCAGTCTGGGCAGCTGCCTGCACCGCAATTTCCGGCAACGTTGCCTCATCATAGGTCGTTTCTTGAATGGTCAGCGTACCACTATCTGTCACAACAAGTGCCAGTGCATTACCGGCAACTGCACGCCGTGCAGCTTCGACAGGCGTGTAATTTCCTACGACTGGCCCTGACATCTTACCCTGCACCAAAGCCGGATCGGCCGACAGACGATAACCGCTTTCACGGGCGATTCTGGCCAACGTTTCAGCAAGGGGTCTGGCCGGCAAGTCCCATTGACGTGTTGCCGATGATTGTGCATAAGCCGATGCGATGTATGACAGGTCAATCAACTCGGTCAACGCAAATGCGATGGATAAAACGATGACATGTTTCCGCAAACGTTGTGCGGGGTGGAAATAACGCGACATAGGTGATGCTTCCTCAAAATTGGGCAATAAGTAAAAAACGCAACGCACTTATCTCCTTGTCCAACGAGTTTGACGAAACCCCTCACACATCACAAAAAAAAACAGCAATTTATTCGCGCAAATCAATCGAGACCAACAATGATCCGAACTGCCGCATCACAATTGGCTGTGTCTCAACCAATGCATGCAAAGCGGCTTGGGGTTCATCCAACTGGAATACACCGAATACACGCAGTCTGGCGGCCTCTGGAGAAACACGTAAATAACCGCGCCAGTATGGGCGTAACGCATCAATCACCTCTGCCAATGATTGATCGCGCACATCGAGTACACCACGCATCCAGGCAGCATGGGCCATGGCATTTTCTTGGGCTAATGCAGTCACTCCACGGGTATCCAGACGGGCGACACCCCCTTCTTCCAGAACCAGTTGACTCTCTGATGCATGACGTACAAGAACACGGTGTTCCAATACCGATACCAGACTATGATCCTTTTTTTGACTGACCATAAACTGCGTTCCCAATGCGCGAATGTCACCTTCTCTGGTTTGTACGACAAATGCACGATCAGCATCGGGAGCAACTTTAGCCACTATATCTCCCTCGATTAACCGCACCAGACGCAAACCGGCAGTGAACCGGACATCAACTGCCGAACGCGCATTCAATATCAACGTACTGCCGTCTTCCAATTGCACTGTTTGCCTTTCGGCGGTCGCAGTATGCACGTCGGCAAACAATGTAAACAACGATTGCTGACGATGCCAGACAGCCCCTGTTGCTCCAAGCAACAGGATGGCAGCGCCACCGCCCAACACTTTACGACGCCTGCGTAACAGCGGTTTGTCTGCGATTAATGCCAATAGCGCTGCGCGTCGCTGACCAGGTTGAACCTGTTCGGCTTGATTGATGATGGTGAGCGGTTCTTGCAACATGCCGCAGACTTCTTGCCAGGCTGTGCGATGCCGGATATCGGCAGTCAACCAATCATTAAAGGCCGCTTGGTCATCAGCACTGGCATGGCCGGAACCAAGTTTGACCATCCAGTCGATTGCCACTTCACTCAGGTGGACACTATCCGGACCGGGAAATGGTTTGACGTGCATGGATGAAGTCATTAGGACATATCAAGCAAATGGCGTGCATGATAACAATGCAAAAACGCCTGCTTCATATAACGTTCGACACTGGCAATTGAAATATGCAACGCTTTGGCAATGTCTGCATGCGTCATGCCGTCTAATGTTCGCATTAAAAAAGCCTGGCGCACACGTAATGGCAGGCCATTTAACAAACGGTCAATCGCTTCGACCGCTTCGCGAACGATGGCATAGTCTTCGGTAGACAAGGCAAATGTCTCCGTCTCATTGGCCAATACGTCGCGCCAGATCTGTTCGAGTTCGCTTCTGCGCCAGAATGTGTAGAGTACCCGCTTTGCCAGCGTCGTCAAAAAGGCACGCGGTTCGGTGATCGTTTCATGAATTTGGCGCGAGCTAATGACACGCATGAATGTATCGTGTGTCAAATCTGCCGCCTGATGCGTATCCCCCAGTTTTTTACGCAGCCACCCATGTAACCAGTAATGGTGATCCCGGTAAAGGGTTTCGACATGCGTATGGATATCCAGAGGTTCCGACATAGTGATCATGTATGGGTCAACAGATGATACTCAAAATGAGAATCAATCGCGTTTGATTGTAACATTGCACTATGCTGCCAGCAATACATCCACGTGTTATACCTGCTACCCGGCTATCAAGGCGACAATACCGATGGCAGCAGGTATTGCCTGAATATAGAGAATTTTACGACTGGCTGTGACCGCACCATAGATACCGGCGACCAGTACACATGACAAAAAGAACAGTGCGACATGTATTCCCGCAACACCCAGCCACAAGCTCCAGACAAGCCCCGCTGCCAGAAACCCGTTATATAAACCCTGATTGGCTGCCAACACTTTGGTGCTACGCGCGAAGTCTTCTTTTAGCCCGAATGCGCGACGTCCTGACGGTTTGTCCCACAAAAACATTTCCAGCACCAGAATATACACGTGGATCAATGCCACAACAGCTATCACGCTACCGGCAAATACAGACATGGTGTTCTCCTGATCATGACGGGATGGACAAGCAATTTGCCTGCTATGAACGTTCCATCATACCCTGCTTTGTCCTTCCCGCCATCACAAGCACTGACCAGAAACCACCTGCATAAAGAGAATGTGTTGCGGATAATAGCGCACTAGCCACACTGCAACACATTGTCTGCAGCAGGCATGCTGTCTTGTTGTGTTGATTTGGCACCTTCCACACTCCATATCTTGGGAATGGCAACGCCGTTTTTGACAGCAACAATTTCGGCGATAATCGAAATCGCAATTTCGGCCGGTGTCTTGCTGCCGATAAAAATCCCGACTGGCCCATGCAAATGGCTGATCTCTTCTTCAGTCACGTCAAACTGCCTGAGCCGCTCACGCCGCAGATGATTGTTCTTGCGCGAGCCTAACGCCCCCACATAAAACGCCGGTGTCTTGAGTGCCTGCATCAAGGCCAGATCATCAAGCTTTGGGTCATGTGTGACAGCAACAACTGCACAACGTGCATCCAGCAACATATCATCGACCGTATCATCGGGCATGGTACGTAACAGCGTCACACCATCCACGTCCCACGCATCCATGTATTCACTACGTGGATCACACACCGTTACCTGAAAATCCAGTCCGAGTGCCATCTGGCACAAGTAACGTGACAATTGCCCGCAACCGATCACCAAGAGGCGGTAACGCGGGCCATGGACATTCACTAGCCGGTCGCCATCAAACGACAATTGTGCATCGCCCACAGCAGATGCTATGGTGGCATGACCACTGTGCATATCTACCGAGCGACAAGGTGTCTTTCCCGCTAATACACCCGCCAATAATTCGGCAATGTTGCTGCCGGCAAACAGAGGCTCTGTCACCAGTTCGATCGTGCCCCCGCATGGCAAACCGAAACGGTGTGCCTGATCGGCATCGATACCATACGTCAGTACATCAGGTCGACTCTGGACAATGCCTGTGCGTTGTACATTCAGAATCAGGTCATCTTCAATACAACCACCGGATACCGACCCGGCAACGCGACCGTCTTCCCGGATGGCCAACATCGCGCCCACAGGACGCGGGGAAGAACCCCAGGTGTGTACCACTGTCACCAGTAATACCTTGTGCCCTTCATTCATCCATTGCACACTATGTTTCAGGACATCCAGATCGACACTGTCCATGCTGCTTCTCCTTCTTCAGACAGAAAGATAACTACGCCGCACCTCATCATTCGCACTCAATTGCTGCATTGTCCCCTGATAGCGGATATGGCCGTTTTCCAGTACGTAGGCACGGTCACTCACCAGTTCTGCGAAATGCAGATTTTGTTCTGAAAGTAAAATCGACATGCCCTCGCGTTTCAAGGTCATGATCATATTGGCCATCTGCTCGACAATGACCGGCGCCACACCTTCTGAGGGTTCATCCAGCAACACCAGATAAGGGTTGCCCATCAAAGTGCGCGAAACCGTCAGCATCTGTTGCTCTCCACCACTCATCTGGCCTCCGGGGCGATACGGCATTTCTCCCAGATTCGGAAACAGCGAAAATAATTTTTGCGGTGTCCATTCGACGGCACCTTCGCGTGCAGGTTGACGGCCCACTTCCAGATTCTCCATCACAGTGAGATCGGAAAACACGCGCCGGTCTTCAGGCACAAAACCCATGCCCATACGCGAAATCTGGTAAGGCTTGGACTTGGCAATATCGTTCCCGCAAAACTCGACCTGGCCATTGGAACGCTCCAGCAAACCCATGACCGCCTTCATTGTCGTCGACTTGCCGGCACCATTACGTCCCATCAATGCAACGACTTCGCCACGCCTGACTTCAAGACCGACATCAAACAGGATATGTGCACGCCCGTAGAATGCATTGAGGTCACTGACTTTGAGCAGAATGTCATCTGCATGTTGCACACTTGCGCTCACAATGCTTTCCCCTCTTTTTCAAATGTCTTTCCGGTACCAAAATACACTTCCTGAACCTTGGGATGATTACGAATTGTCTCACCATCGCCTTCGGCGATCAGTTGGCCACGTGCCAGCACAATCATGCGATCGGCAAACTCGAACACTACATCCATGCTGTGCTCGGTAAACAGGACAGACATATTTTTTTCCACAACCAGTTTCTTGGTTAATGCCATTAACGCGTTGCGTTCGCGCGGCGCCATACCTGCTGTGGGCTCGTCCATCAACAAAAGGCGCGGCTTGTTGGCCAATGCCACAGCAAGCTCGACACGTTTGACGTCGCCATATGCCAATACACCGCACGGGCGTTGTGCCTGAGCTGCCATGCCAACCTGTTCCAGCAAGGACATTGCCTCATCCAGAAAGAACGACGATGCAGGTTTCCACAACTGGAACAGACGGCTTTCACGCGAGAGGATTGCCATCTGGACGTTTTCTACAACCGTCATGGAGCTGAACGTCGCTGCGATCTGGAAAGTACGTCCTACGCCCAAACGCCAGATATCACGCGGTTTCATACCGGCAATGTCATGGCCGTCGAATGTAATCGAACCGGTCTCCGGACGATATTGGCCGTTAAGAATATTAAAACACGTTGATTTACCCGCCCCATTGGGTCCCAGTAGCGCCAGCAATTGGCCTTCAGGAAGGGTAAATGAAATCCCGTTGACCGCTTTGACGCCGCCAAATGATTTACTGATATTGTCGACTTCAAGCAGGTTCATGCTGCCTCCTTGTCGGCATTGACGGCTTTGTTGGCATGTAGCCCTGCCTTATTATCGATTGTGCCATCACGACGGATGAAGCGCTGGAAATAACCCGCGATACCTGCAGGGAACAACAGCACCAACGCCAAGATAGTGAGCCCTAAAATTGCACGCCAGTAATCGGTCTCGCGTGAGATGACATCATGCAACCAGGTAAATACCGACGCACCAACGATCGGTCCCAGCAACGTCTGTACGCCACCTAACATGACCATGACCAAACCATCGACCGAGCGCGATACGCTGATGGCTTCAGGCGAAATACTGCCTTTGGAAAAAGCAAACAATACACCTGCCACACCGCAGAACACACCTGCCAACGCGAACGCCATCCAGTGAATACGCTTGACGTTGATACCGATCGCATCCGCACGCAAGAAGGAATCGCGACCTGCACGCATGGCGTAACCAAATGGCGAAAAAAGAACGCGGCGTAACAGCAATACACCGATCACACTAAACACCAGTGCCAGATAGTAATACGCGGTAGGCGAAGACAACCAGGGCGCAGGCCATACACCGACTATCCCGTTGCTGCCGCCTGTCACATCATTCCATTGGTAAATGATGGCCCATACGATCTGGGCAAAAGCCAGTGTCAACATCGCGAGATAGGTACCTGACAGACGCACGCAGAACCAGCCGAATAGCAATGCTCCCAGACCTGCCACGATCGGTCCTGCAATGATGGCAACTTCCATTGGCAAATGCAGTTTGGTGACAACCAGGGCTGCCGTATAGGCACCCAGACCAAAATAGGCGGCATGACCAAACGAATGCATGCCACCTGGCCCCATGATGAAATGCAAGCTTGCCGCGAACAATACTGCAATGAGTATCTCGACCAAAAGCACGGTCAGATAAGGGAAACTTTTACTGAGCAGCGGCGCTGCCACCATAAAAGCCAACACCAGCCACCCCATCTTGCGCATGGCAGGACTGGCTTTGCTCATCGGCGCTTCAGGCTCACCAGTATTACGTGATGCAGCCTGTGGTTTACCCATGAGACCCCATGGACGTACGACCAGAATAAAGGCCATGACCAGAAATTCGACCACAAGCGTTAACTTGGACAATGACATATCCATGCCGAACAACGATATCTGGCCGATGGCAACAAATACTGCCTTGATTTCAGCGATCAACAATGCAGCCATGAATGCACCGACAATCGACCCCATGCCACCGACAACAACGACAACAAAAGCACTGCCGATCGTTTCCAGATCAAGCGCCAAATTGGCAGGAACACGCGGGCCTTGCAATGCACCACCCAGGCCTGCCAGTAAACAACCGAGTGCAAACACACCGGTAAACAGCCAGGATTGATTGATCCCCAGCGCACCAACCATTTCACGGTCTTGTGTCGCCGCACGAATGAGTGTGCCCCAGCGTGTCTTGTTTAACACCAGCCAGAGCATACCGAGCACAACCGGGCCGATAAAAATCAAGACCAGATCATATTGCGGGATACGGCGTCCAAGTAGTTCTACCGCGCCAGACAAGCCAGGTGCCCTGGGGCCGAACAGATCTTCCGGGCCCCAAAGGTAGAGCGCGGCATCTTTGATGATCAATACCAGTGCGAATGTCGCCAGCAACTGGAACAGTTCCGGTGCGCGATAGATACGGCGCAAAATGACGATCTCGACTAACGCGCCCAACAAGGCAACTGCCATGGCCGAGAGTAATACTGCGGACCAGAAACCCAATCCGCTGGAGCCGATCAAACTGACCATCGTATAGGCAATATAAATGCCTATCATATAAAAAGAGCCATGCGCGAAATTGACAATGCGCGTTACACCAAAAATCAACGACAAGCCGGCTGCGACTAAAAACATCGTCGATGCATCAGCCAAACCGTTAATCATTTGAACAATAAAACTTGAGAGAGTCATGCCTATGTCCCCAAGGTTTCCCGCCATTATGTTGATGATGGCGGGAAACCTGTTATGAATAAATTACTCTGCAGGTCGCAGTTTTTTTACTTCAGCGTCGGGC
>JAATFN010000322.1 GCA_015655165.1 Betaproteobacteria bacterium
GGTCGGGGAGCGCCTGAATTGGGCGTGGAGGCTGTTCGGTCGTGGAGAGAGAGCTTGGTGCATTCATCCAGTAATTATAACGCCAGCGGCGCTCTGTACGGAGGTCTCTTGAAAAGACCGGCAGTTTGTATCATGGTGGTTCAATTTTCGAGATATGACTATCGTGGTTTATTAGGTGTGTCCGATAAAATATGGGGGAAGCGCCTGCTCTAGTGTATTATTTCTCCGCCGTATGAGCATTTTTCACGATTATTGAAGAAGTGAGTTTATGGATTACTTGCAGTTTATGGACGTGATATTGCACGTCGATCAATCCCTTGGGGTATTGATAGAACAGTACGGCACGATGATTTATGTACTACTCTTTCTGGTGATTTTTTGTGAGACAGGTCTGGTAGTACTTCCTTTTTTGCCGGGGGATTCTCTATTATTTATTGCAGGCACCTTTTGCGCGACCGGAGCCATGGATATCTGGGTGTTAATGGTGTCGTTGATTATTGCTGCTGTCGGTGGCAATACGCTCAATTACTGGATTGGCAGCTTGCTAGGTCACAAGGTATTGTCGCATCACTATAAATGGCTTAATCCTGAGGCGATTGCTAAAACACACCGTTTTTATGAAAAACACGGTGGAAAAACAATTATTCTTGCGCGTTTTACGCCTATTGTGCGTACATTTGCCCCATTTATTGCTGGTGTATCAGAAATGACCTTTGCTAGGTTTCAACTGTTTAATATTGTCGGGGCAGTATTGTGGGTGGGAGGTTTGTTGGTGCTAGGACATTTGTTTGGCAACATCCCTTTTGTGCGCCACCATCTCAATACGATTGTACTCATTGGTATCGGCATGGCTATTTTACCTATCATATTGGGAGCGCTCTGGCAGTTTTACCGCAAGTTACGGCGATCCTAATCGTGGTCGTAACTTGCTGCTCCATTTCAATAATATGTTTTTAGGTTAGCCGATTCTTAGCCAGTGGTGGGTTATGAGCGAAATAGCGTTTGATACCATTCATGATGGCGGTTGCCATTTCGTCCTGGTAGGCATCATTTGTCAGTTTGGCTTCTTCTTCTGGATTCGAAATAAAGGCAGTTTCAATCAGAATACTCGGAATATCTGGTGCCTTGAGCACGGCAAAGCCTGCTTGTTCAACAGTGCCTTTATGCAACTGGTTAATATCCCCAATCTCATGCAGCACCGCTTTACCGACACGCAAACTATCATTGATCTGAGCAGTGGTGGATAGATCCAGTAATACGCTGGCCAACTGTCGATCATGTGTTTTGATGTTGACACCACCGATCAAGTCGGCAGCATTTTCTTTATTCGCCAGCCAGCGTGCTGCAGTGGAACTGGCTCCTTTTTCAGATAGGGCGAATACGGAAGAGCCACGGGCTGTCGGTTGGACAAAGGCATCGGCGTGAATCGAAATGAATAGATCAGCCTGCACTTTGCGCGCCTTTTGTACACGCATGCCAAGAGGTACGAAAAAATCAGCATCCCGTGTCAGCATGACGCGCATGTTAGGCTGCTCTTCGATTTTGTTTTTCAGGCGCTTGGCGATGGAGAGCACAACATCTTTTTCATGGTTGCCTCGCCGTCCGGTAGCACCGGGATCTTCGCCACCATGCCCAGGATCAAGCGCAATCGTGATCATGCGCGACAATTGCAGTTTGGGCTCATTGGTGGCGGCCGGGGGCGCTTTGGCGATTGGTGCGTTGTTAGGTGTTTCTGGGATTGTTAGCGGGGCTTCTGCCAGTGGTGCTGGTTCGGTCGATGAGCGTGGTACGGACGACCAGTCTCCTTTTTGGATTAATGCCGCAATGGGGTCAGGTGGATTGACCGGGTAAAGATCGATGACGAAACGATACTTGTATTCACCGACTGGTTTGAGGGTAAATACTTGTGGTTTTACCTGGTCTTTCAGGTCGAACACCAGACGCACAATGTTGGGTTTGTTTTGCCCGACACGTACTTGTTTAATGTAAGGGTCGTTGGGTTGTATTTTGGCAACCAAATCTTTCAGTGTGTTATTCAGGTCGATGCCTTCAATATCGACGACCAGCCGTTCTGGGTCTTTGACGATAAAATGACTGACTTTTAGGTCACTATCATTTTCTAAGGTAACGCGGGTATAGTCGTCGGAGGGCCAGACGCGTACTGCTAATATTTGCGATGCATAAGCAGGAAAAGGTGTTAGCACAGAAATGAGAAGCGTCCCTCCTGCCTTGAGTATGGTGCGGCGGGAAATAGCGGCAACAGGAGCAATAGAAGAAGCAGGGGCAGCAGGTTTCATAGATTTGGTGCAAATTTCAGTCGAGCGAGACATTCATTACCTTTGTCAGACAACGCCCGTAATTCTACATCACGTCTGTGGTCTGTAACCGTTAGAGAGAGATTGACGTCGGGGGTTGGCAACACTGCATCACCTTTTTCAGGCCATTCGACGATACAAATGGTGTTGTCATTGAAATATTCGCGGAATCCGGCCTCTAAAAATTCCTCTGCACTCGACATGCGGTACAGATCAAAGTGGATAACGGTTACCATGCGTTCTGCCAGTGGAATGTGGTAGGGTTCTGCTAACGTGTAAGTAGGGCTTTTGACATGCCCTCGGTACCCTGCCGCATGAAGCAAGGCACGTGTGAGTGTGGTTTTCCCAGCGCCGAGGTCGCCATGCAGGTATACCACTAGTCCGGGGACGAGTACATGTGCCAGTGCTGTTCCTAGTGCGATGGTGCCAGCTTCGTCAGAGATGTGATATTGAAATGATGACATAAATTGCTAGATTTCTTTGAGTTAGGTTCATGACTGATCTGTCTGTATTTGCCGCCACTATCAAGGCGTGGAGTCGCGAGCTTGGGTTCGCCGATCTTCGCATTACTGATACGCATCTTGCCCATAAGGAAGCAGGGTTTCAGGCATGGCTGGACAAAGGTTACCACGGCGAGATGGATTATATGGCAAAGCACGGGATGAAGCGTGCACGACCTGCTGAGTTAGTACCAGGTACGATACGTGTGATCAGTGTGCGTATGCCTTACTTACCGCGTGCTGCAAAGGACGATTGGCGGCAGCGTGAATCCGCGCATATAGAAGACGGGCGTACTGCCGTCGTGTCAGTGTATGCACGTGGGCGAGATTATCATAAGGTCATCCGGTCACGTCTGCAACACCTGGCAACAC
>JAATFN010000241.1 GCA_015655165.1 Betaproteobacteria bacterium
ACAATTTTTATTGTTGACTTGATCTGCATGGATGGTCTCTACGAGTAAATAAAAAGTCCGGTAATAAAGATACACATTAGGCGATGCATCGCATTACCTTTTGCGAACAGGAAACAGACCATCCGGTTTAAATGCCAGAATAACCGCCATCAATACGTAAACAAGTATCGAGGCAAATGCTGGCCCCATAGTAGCTGCGACTGTAGGATCAAAAATCTGGCGTAACCAAAACGGCAAGACTGTTCGGCCCAGTGTGTCGACGACACCAACCACCAAAGCACCAAGGAACGCACCACGCACCGAGCCAATACCTCCGATGACAATCACAACCAATGTCAGAATGAGCACAGGCTCGCCCATACCAGGTTGAATTGAAAGAATGGGACCGACCATTGCCCCGGCAATACCGGCAAGCCCGGCACCCAAGGCGAATACAAATGTATTTAACCAACCAATATTGACCCCTAGTGCAGACACCATGACACGGTTACTGGCACCTGCCCGAATCAGCATGCCAAGACGTGTGCGTTCAATTAACAGATACAACAATAATGCGACGACGATACCTGCAATGATGATCGCCATTCTGTAAGCTGGATAATTCATCCCCAGTAATGGTATGGCATCGCTTAATGCGCCAGGCACATCCATAAAAAGCGGTGAAGGCCCCCAGATCATGCGCACCAACTCGTTACAAAACATCACAATACCAAAGGTGGCCAGCACCTGATCCAGATGACTGCGTTTGTGTAACTCGGACAAACCGCAGCGATCAGCGATGGCCCCGACAAGAAATAAACCAACACCTGCGACAATCAAGCCCAATACAAATGACCCAGTGTGGGCAAACACAACTGCCGCAAAATAGGCGCCCAGCATATACAACGAACCATGTGCCAGATTGATAAAACTCATGATGCCAAACACCAGTGTTAATCCTGCTGCCATGAGAAACAGCAGGACACCGAATTGCACACCATTGAGTAACTGCATGAGAAACAAACTCACGGTCATGGGATTACCCTTGTCTTTGTTTACCTTGATACATCATGACAATGGACACTGTGCTGCATAGTCGTCTTTGAAATTTTTCAGTGGCATATCGATTGTTTTTAAAGATACGGTCCCGGAAGCATCTTTTGCAACCTCGAATACAAACAAATCTTGAATCGGGAAGTTGTTGTTGCCAAAAGGAATCTTCTTGCCACGCACCCCGACATAATCCGCTTTTTTCAAGGCAGCTCTTAATGCATTGCGATCGGTCGACCCACCGGTACTGGCCAATGCACTGCCAATCAACAATGCTGCATCATAAGCTTGTGCTGCATACTGCGATGGCACACGTTTATATTTTTCTGTAAATGCCTTGACGAATTCCTTGTTAACCGGATTATCAAAATCAGGTCCCCATGGTGCGCCTGCAATCGTACCAAGTGCTGTATCTTTCAATGCCGGCAAATTGATGCCGTCCACAGTGGATACTGTTAACAATGGCAGTTTCCCCATCAAACCGGCTTGGCGGTATTGCTTGATGAAATTGACACCCATGCCACCCGGATAAAATGCAAAGACAGCATCAGGTGCGGCTGCCTGAACTTGCAACAATTCAGCAGAATAATCTGGTTGCCCTAACTGTGTGAACGTCTCTCCAATGACTTTTCCATCTGTCAGCGTACGTTTGAATCCTGCCACCTGATCACGTCCCGATTGGTAGTTAGGTGCCATCAGATAAATCTTCTTATAGCCCTTTTTCATTGAATAACTGGCCAATACCTGTGCTTGTACGTCATTTTGGTAGCCAGGGAAAAACAGGTTTGCACTACAGCTTTTTCCTGCCAGTTCTGAAGGCCCCGCATTCGTACTGACCAGCAGCATATTCGCATCTACTACTGGCTTACTAATCGCCATCATGACATTTGAAAAAGTAGGGCCTGCAATAATGTCGACTTTGTCTTTCTCGATAAATTTACCGACAATCTGTACACCGACATCCGGTTTTAACTGGTCATCTTCTTTTAACACAATCACTTTTTGACCACCAAGTTTGCCGCCGGCTTTTTCAACTGCCAGCATAAACCCATCGTACTGATCCTGACCCAATGCACCAGATGGGCCTGTTAATGTCGTCACAAATCCGATTTTCACGTCAGCTAAAGCAAACGGCGTGACACTTAATCCAGTAAGCAACCCGGCTACCAGATAGACAATGCGCATTTTTTTCATCTTCATTCCTTTATCGACTGATAATTAACATAAGAAACTACACAACATCATGCTGCACCAAGACCCATTTGCACTGTCACTGCATGTGTCAGTGCAGAATGTTTATCCGACAAAGCTGTTACAACATTAAAATGATTAGTTCCCGGCATTGGAATGAACACTGCTTTTCCCCCACTCTTTTGCCACTGTGCAATCATGACATCCGATTGTCTTTTGAATTCTTGCGTTTCTGATTCTCCATATGACACGACCAATGGACAATGCTGCACCACATCCTGTTCGGGAAAATGAAGAAGAGGACTCATGCTATTGACTTCTTCTTCATCAAAATGCATCCATTCGTTGATATGTGTATGGATCAGTGCCCTGATATCAAATAAACCGCTAATAGGAATGGCACCACGGATCACATGCTTTGGCAAACCATACTTCTCTGTCCAGGAACGAGCAAGAAGCATACCAACAAGATGTCCGCCAGCCGAACTGCCACACACATGAATACGTGATTTATCCCCACCATAGGTAGCAATATGTTCATATATCCACGCGATAGATCTGCGCATCTGATCGACGATTTGTGTCAGACGTGCTTTTGGTGCAAGTGTGTAATCGACCACGACAACAATCGCACCCTTATCGACCAGAACTGGCGCCATAAAAGCAGAATCTTTTTTAGACAAGGCCCGCCAATACCCACCATGAATAAACACAAATACAGGCAATGCCGATGTGTTTTGCGCCGGCATTTCAGGATAAAAAATATCCAGTTTCTCATCCGTATGCTCACCATAAGCAATATCCAGTGTGCCTGTAACAGTTTCGCTTG
>JAATFN010000063.1 GCA_015655165.1 Betaproteobacteria bacterium
AAAACTATCATCGTTTCAGTCATTGATCAGGGGCCAGGTATCTCCGAAGAAGTTGCTGCGCGACTGTTTTCACCATTTTTCTCAACCAAGGCCGACGGTATGGGAATGGGACTAAATATTTGCCGTTCATTAGTTGAATTGCATGGTGGGACACTAAGTTACCGCAACAACATGCCACAGGGTATAATTTTCCAGTTTACTTTACCTGTTGGACAGACCGTGTGACAGAGATAATACAGATCATCCCTGTCGAATAAAAACTAATCATAGAGACATCGGGATTGTTCGTATTTCATATCACATCACTCATGTGAATAAACACGCATCCTGCATTACATTGTTTCTTTCATTTAAAGTGATGTTATGCTTCATATCATTGATGACGAAGAAATTATCCGCGAATCATTAGCTTGGTTAGCAAAGTCGCGCGCGATTAATGCCACCACTTACGAGAACGCCGAAGCGTTTTTTGAAGCCATAAAACATAATCCCGCTATTGCACCACAAGGCGAATGCATTTTGCTTGATGTACGAATGGCAAACACCAGCGGCATTACCCTATTTAACCAGTTATCCAATAGCGCATTGATCACATGTCGGCCAGTCATTTTTCTGAGCGGTCATGGTGATGTGCCAATGGCGGTCAATCTGCTGAAAAAAGGTGCTTTTGATTTTTTCGTAAAACCGTTTAATGACAACCAACTCATGGACCGGGTATTAGAAGCAATGGAAACATCAAGACAAGCGACAGAACGAGTTGCAATACAACAAAAACTGGAAAGTCTATCCCATCGGGAAAAAGAGGTTCTGGACTTGATTCTGGAAGGAAAACTCAACAAGATCATCGCCGATGATCTGGGGATCAGCATGCGTACAGTCGAGGTCCACCGTTCCCATATTTTCGAGAAAATGCATGTCAAGACTGCAGTCGAACTGGCACGTTTACTCAAATAAATATTGGCATAGCAATAACAGACCGGTCAGATTAAAAACTATCCCGGGACAGTCAGACTGTCCCGGAATAAGATTATTTCTGATACATCGCCAATGATCTGCAAGATCACGATATACAGCTAAACACCACCAATGCAGAGATATTTGACGACCGTATAATCGTCTAAGCCATACTTGGATCCTTCACGCCCCAGACCGGATTGCTTGACGCCACCGAATGGCGCCATTTCATTTGAAATCAGGCCTGTATTGATACCGACCATGCCATATTCCAATCCTTCGGACACACGCCATACACGGCCAATGTCACGTGTATAGAAATAGCTGGCCAAGCCGAATTCCGTATCGTTGGCCAGACCAATCACTTCTTCATCAGAGTGAAAACGGAACAATGGCGCTAACGGACCAAATGTTTCCTCTTTAGACACCAACATATCGCTTGTCGCATTGATGACAACCGTAGGCTCAAAAAATGTCTGCCCAAGTACATGCCGCTTGCCACCTGTAATGATCTTCCCACCCTTACCGACAGCATCACCGATATGTTCCTCAATCTTGTCGAGCGCATGTTGATCAATCAAGGGGCCTTGTGTCACATTGGCTGTTGTACCACTACCCACAATCAGCTTCTTAACGGCAATGGCCAATTTTTCCGCGAATGCGTCGTAGATGCCATCTTGGACATATAAACGATTGGCACAAACACAGGTCTGTCCAGTATTGCGGAATTTACTGATGATCGCACCTTCTACAGCAGCATCAATATCTGCATCATCAAAGACGATAAACGGCGCATTCCCACCTAACTCCATCGACACTTTCTTGATGGTCGAAGCACTTTGCTGCATTAAAATACGACCTACTTCTGTCGAGCCTGTAAATGTCAGCTTGCGTACTGTCGGGTTACTGGTCATCTCGCCACCAATGGCAGTCGCAGAACCTGTCACAACAGAAAAGACCCCAGCCGGCACACCTGCCTGCTCAGCCAGTACTGCTAACGCCAATGCCGAGAACGGTGTTTGTGTAGCTGGTTTAACCACAATCGGACAACCTGCAGCCAAAGCAGCACCGACCTTGCGTGTAATCATTGCAGACGGGAAATTCCATGGTGTAATCGCAGCACATACCCCGATAGGCTCCTTGAGGACAAGTACCC
>JAATFN010000314.1 GCA_015655165.1 Betaproteobacteria bacterium
AGGTCGATATAACCCAGACGGCGGGACATTTCGCAGGCCATGACCATTCCACAGGCAACCGCTTCACCATGCAGCCATTGGCCATAACCCAGGCCTGCTTCAATGGCATGGCCGAAAGTGTGACCGAAATTCAAAATCGCACGCAGACCACCTTCACGTTCATCTTTGGCGACGATATCGGCTTTGATTTCGCAAGACCGTTGAATGGCATAGGCCAGTGCGTTGCTGTCTTTGGCAATCAATCGCTCCATATTGCTTTCAAGCCACTTGAAAAACGGGACATCGATACTGATACCATATTTGATGACTTCAGCCATGCCCGAGGCTAGCTCACGTGCCGGCAATGTCATCAGCGTTGCCGTGTCGGCAATGACCGCTTGTGGTTGATAGAACGCGCCGATCATGTTTTTGCCCAGCGGATGGTTGATACCGGTTTTACCACCTACAGACGAGTCGACTTGCGATAGCAGTGTTGTTGGAATCTGGATAAACGGAATGCCACGCATGTAAGCCGATGCCGCAAAACCTGTCATGTCGCCAATAACACCGCCACCTAGCGCGATCAATGTGGTCTTGCGGTCAAATTTGTTGGCTAGCAAGGTATCGAACACGGTCATCAGGTTTTGCCAGTTTTTTTGTTGTTCCCCATCCGGCAGCACAATGGTGGTGACTTTTTTACCTGCCTGTGTGAGCAGGTTGGCAATACCTTCTGCAAAGAGCGGGCCGACCACATCATTTGTCACAATGGCGACGTTGTTGCCTGGGATATGCGGTAAAAAAAGTGTTGCATCGTTCAGGAGGTCGTGGCCGATCGTAATCGGATAGCTACGCTCTCCCAGACTCACAGTAATGGTCGTGCGTTTTGTTGCGGTTATGTTCATGGCTGATGTGTGACTGATTGGTGTTCTGCTGTGCCAAGGGCCAGCTTGGAAATAATAAGTTGCACGAGTGCCGGTAAATTACCGTTGCCGGTTTCAATGACCAAGTCGGCCACTTCACGATAATACGGGTCGCGTTGTAAAAATAGTTCTTCCAGTTTCCGGCGTGGGTCGGCTGTTTGCAATAAAGGACGGTTCTTGTCGCGTCCGGTACGATGCAATAACTGGGAAATACTGGCGTGAAGGTAGATGACCGATGGGGTTTCTTTTAAAAAGACACGTGTATCGGGATGCAATACCGCACCGCCTCCTGTTGCTAGAATAATACCTTTTTGACTACCCAACTCACGAATTGTGTCCGCTTCACGTTTACGAAAGCTGGTTTCCCCCTCGATTTCGAAAATCGTCGATACAGATGCGCCGGTACGTGCCTCGATTTCGTGGTCCGAGTCAAAGAAAGGTCTGTTTAGCTTTTTAGCCAAGGCACGGCCAATGGTCGTTTTACCCGCACCCATCAGACCGATGAGAAAGATGTTATTGCTCATATCGAAGAAGTAATGTGTCTATATGGGCGATTTTACAGCCAGATCAACCGGTTCGGGTGGAAAATGCCATTGATGAGCATAGAATGTGACAAGGTCGCACACCGTACGGTGTGGCCGCGACATCACTTTTAGGACAAAAAATGTGCATATCTAGTTGGACAGTTTATTTTCGCTGATGACTTTGGGCGTCAAAAAGATCAGTAATTCGGTTTTGTCGTTGATTTGCTGTGTACTTCTGAACAAAAAACCGATAATCGGCAGACTGCCAAGCCAGGGAACGCGGCTGGTATTGGACATATCGGTTTGTGTATAAATGCCACCGATGACCACAGTACCACCGTTTTCAACCTGCACTTGTGTCTTAACATGCTTGGTATTGATCGCAAGACCGCCTGGTGTCGAGTCGCCCCGGCTGTCTTTATTGACATCGACTGTCAAAATGACATTGCCATCCGGTGTAATTTGTGGCGTGACTTCCAGCTTGAGATTCGCTTTTCTGAAGGCTGTTGATGTTGCACCACTACTGGTTGCCTGTTGATAGGGTAACTCTTCACCTTGTTCGATTAATGCGGCTTGCTGATCTGCTGTTACAACGCGCGGGCTGGAAAGAATTTTGCCATTACCGTCCGCTTCCAAGGCCGATAATTCCAGATTTAAAAAGCGGTTGGCAGCAGAATTGAATAAACTGATGGCAAAGCTGGCTGCATTGCCGCTGGCGCTTTGCGCAGGTAAGTTGATCGCAGGCGAATTTGACGTATCGGATAGCGCAGTCGGGTCGACCATTTGGCCGACATGCTCATATGAATTTCCCAACGCCAAATGATTGTTTTTTGTCGAAAATCCCAGACGTGTCCCCAGATTCCTGCTGAACTTGTCATCAGCCTCGACAATACGCGCTTCAATCAATACCTGTTTGGAAGGTACATCGATTTTTTTGATCAATGTGCGAATGTGCGACATCACAAATTCGGTGTCTGTAACAAAAATCTGATTGGTCCGTTTGTCGATAACCGCACTACCGCGTGCGGAGAGTACCGTATTTTTTTTGGTTGGGTCAATACTGCCGTCTTCGTTGATACCGAAGGATTTGCGGAATTCATCGACCTTCTGATAATTTAACTGGAATACTTCGGCATGTAA
>JAATFN010000407.1 GCA_015655165.1 Betaproteobacteria bacterium
AAAATGGGGTAGCACGTCCCGCTTCCCGACCTGCTGAACGAAACAGGGCAGCAACACCGGCATGCATGCGGCCGGCACGCATGCGTTTTAATCCTTGCGCGACGAGAATACGGTTGTTGCTGTCGAGTTTAACGACATCGGCTACGGTGCCCAATGCGACCAAATCCAGTAATACATCCAGTTTGGGTTGTGTTGCCGTGGTGTAAATGCCGCGCTCGCGCATTTCTGCACGAAGTGCGAGTAATACATAAAATATGACACCGACACCGGCCAAGTTTTTGCTCGGAAATCCACACTCGGGGTGATTCGGGTTCACAATGACGGCTGCATCCGCCAGTGTATCGCCGGGTAAATGGTGGTCGGTGACCACAACATCGATACCCAATTGCCTGGCTTTTGCAACACCATCGATACTGGCAATGCCGTTGTCGACGGTGACAATAATATCGGGCGACTTCTCGCGCACGGTTAATGCGACGATTTCAGGTGTTAATCCATAACCGTATTCAAAACGGTTAGGTACAATGAAATCGACCTGTGCACCGAGCATCTTCAAGCCTCGTAAACCGACGGCGCAAGCAGTAGCGCCATCACAGTCGTAATCGGCCACAATGACCAGTTTTTTATTGGTGGCAATCGCATCGGCCAGATAGCTGGCTGCAGCTTGAATATGGAGTAATGCACCAGGGGCAATCATGCCGCGCAATTCGGTATCAAGCTCTTTCACGTCGGTCAGGCCACGTGCGGCATACACACGTGCCAATACGGGATGGACGCCATCGGCAACCAAACGCCGCACGGTGGTTTCGGAATAAGGTCGTGGTGTGATACGAATCATGCCGACAACCTCGATAAGCCCGGTTTAACCCAGAATTTACGCAGCGAAGATTTGCTTGCGGTATATTCGGCAATGCTTTCTGTCCCCGTTAGAATCAGGCGCACACTGTGTAGTTTGCCTGAAGTTAATGCGGCTAAAAGCGGTGCAAACCATTGTGTTTCGAGTGTTTCCATTTCATACAGCCAGCGTCCCCATTCTTCCGATAAAGTCGGTGCGATCAACTGGTCGAGTAAGACTAATATGCGTCCGTGATCGTGTGTCAATAGCGCATTGGCCGATGTCGCTTGATATGTTTTATTGGTGACACCAGCCATCCAGCCTGACAGGTTAAATACAGCGTCATAGGTGTTTGTCGGCAATGTCGTGTTGGCAGGGGATTGTCCCCACAGCCATAGTGCATTTGCTGCTTTGGCGTTTCGTGCACTACGTGCATCGTTGACAGCATGGGTGTGCCAAAGCATTTGCACTTCATTGTGTAAACGGCGCCAATCTCGGTTGTGCACTCCTTCAGGCAACCAGATGTCGATATTGCGACCTAGCGCTGTGTTGGGTGTGGATGTGACAAAGTCGCTCCAATCGTCTGCCCGTAAAAACCAGGTTGATGCATTGCCATAAAGAAGTGCTTTACCGTTTTCTTCGACATAAGGTTTTGCTGCCTCAAAGAGGGCGCGGGACTCTTCTTCCGTTAATGCCAGTTGTTCGTCAATCGCTGTTAACGAGACATGGCTCATCCCCACTTCAAAATTGGCCGGTTGCACAACAAACCAGGTGCCTTCTTGTTGAGGCAGATTGTGGGTTGCCATTAACGCTGTGGCAATTGCCGGACTGTGACTCAGTTCTGTAACAGGTTCTGGTACCAGACCCAAATGGCACGCTGCCCAGAATTCATGCGGTAACGCGCGTGCAAAAGCAGAATAAGGGCGCGGTGCGACAGTTGTTTTACCACGTGCCAGCAGTGTTGCCAGCGCAGGTGTCGGACAAGCAGGCAATAGGTCACGCGCCATGTGGTGTGGCACTAATGCAAAAGGAAGCAGGAGATCAAGATGAGTCATGATCGCGATTGTAGGCCAAAACACCTTGTCGCGTCTCGCACGTTCTCGTGCATTGTGATGCCGGATCTTAAAAGGTGCAGCAATTCAGACAAGTCATTGGAGATTGTTTAATTTGCAACACAGTTGCAAATTAAAGGCGTATTATGCAACTGTGTTGCAAAAATAGGCATGTGTTCAACCCATTTTTTATCTTCTCTACCTCCCATGAATCTCCAAACCAAATTACCTGTGACTGTCCTATCCGGCTTTTTAGGTGCCGGCAAGACCACATTACTCAACCATATTTTAAATAACCGCGAGGGGCGTCGTGTTGCCGTGATTGTCAACGACATGTCCGAAGTCAATATTGATGCCGCTTTAGTCAGGGATGGCGGGGCAGAGTTGTCGCGTACCGAAGAAAAGCTCGTAGAAATGAGTAATGGCTGCATTTGCTGTACATTGCGCGAAGACTTGTTGATTGAAGTCGAAAAAATGGCGAAAGAAGGCCGCTTTGATCAGTTGGTGATCGAGTCGACCGGTATTTCCGAGCCATTGCCGGTTGCCGAAACATTTACCTTTGCCGGCGACGATGGCAAAAGCCTGTCGGATGTCGCACGATTAGATACGATGGTCACTGTTGTCGATGCATTCAATTTCCTGAAAGATTACAGTTCACGCGATAGTCTGACCGAACGTGGCGAATCTTTGGGGGCAGAAGACGAGCGAACTGTGGTGGATTTACTGATCGAGCAAGTCGAGTTTTGTGATGTGATTGTCTTAAATAAACTGGATTTGATCAATCATGAAGAACGTGCGCGTTTAATGGCCATTTTACATGGATTAAATCCCCGTGCCCGTATCGAGTCGGCCAGTTTTGGGCAGATTGCCCTGGATAAGGTGTTAAACACACGCTTGTTTGATTTCGAGGAGGCGGAAAAAGCCCCCGGCTGGTTACAGACCTTGCGCGGAGAACATGTCCCCGAGTCAGACACATACGGGATAGCCAGTTTTGTGTATCGTGCCCGCCGCCCGTTTCATCCGGAGCGTTTTTTTACATTGATTAATCGTGAATGGTCTGGCGTGATTCGTTCCAAAGGCTTTTTCTGGTTGGCGACACGTCCGGCGCATGCTGCATCTTGGTCACAGGCCGGTGGCGTTTGCCGCCATGGTCTGGCTGGTAAATGGTGGGCGGCAGTACCGCGTGAAGACTGGCCGGACGACGCCGAGTCGGTTGCGTTTATCATGGAACAATGGGACAACAAGGTAGGTGACGCACGCCAAGAAATGGTCTTAATCGGCATCGATATGGATGAGGCGGCTCTTCGTGCCCAACTCGATGCTTGCCTCTTGAGTGATGAAGAGGCCGCACAAGGACCGGTTGCCTGGGCAACTTATCACGATCCTTTTCCTGTATGGGCGTAAGTAATTTTGGCTTGGTCCATCATATTTGCTTACATTACAGAGATATCACGCCGTGATTTATCTGTGCTATACCTGTGCGCCGTGACTGGCGTGCCGGATTTGGTATGATGACTGGGAAGTCCTCCCGATATGTGGCACACTGTATGATTTACATTGTTGACCCGAACCGGGAGTAATTGCTTGCGTTTAACTAAAAATTTACCCTATGAGTGGTTGGTTGGTCTGCGTTATACCCGTGCGGGTAAACGCAGTGGCCGCAACAGCTTTATATCGTTTATCTCGATGATCTCGATGGCCTGCATTGCGCTGGGGGTAGCGGCCTTGATCATCGTACTGTCTGTCATGAACGGATTCCAGAAAGAAGTGCGTGACCGTATGTTGTCGGTGTTGTCGCATATCGAAGTCTTTGATGCGACAGGTAGTATGAGCAACTGGCAGCAGGTTGCTGTCGATGCGCTGCAAAACAAGGCCGTATTGGGTAGTGCACCTTATGTGGCAGCACAGGCGATGATGACACGTGACGAGGTCGTGCACGGTGTCATTGTGCGTGGTGTGTTGCCTGATCAGGAACCAAAAGTCTCCGATGTGGCCAGTCAAATCAAGCAAGGCAGTTTCTCGGACTTGAAGCGGGGTGAATTCAATGTTGTATTAGGCAGTGAATTGGCCCGTAGCATGCATGCCGGCATCGGTGATAAAGTGACCTTGTTGGCACCGCAAGGACAGGTGACACCAGCCGGTGTGATTCCGCGCTTGAAGCAATTTACGGTAGTGGGCATCTTTGAAGCAGGACACTATGAGTTCGACTCGTCTCTAGCGTTTATCCAGCTGGAAGACGCCGAAGTGATGTTCCGTCAAAGTGCACCATCGGGGTTACGGTTGCGTATCAAAGATATGCTGGCAGCACCGCAAGTGTCTTACGAACTGTCGCAATCCTTGCAGCCTGGTTTGTATATTCGTGACTGGTCCCAACAAAACAGCAACTGGTTTGCCGCCGTCAAAACAGAAAAACGCATGATGTTTATCATCCTGACATTGATTATTGCGGTCGCAGCGTTTAATCTGGTCTCCACATTGGTGATGACAGTCACAGACAAGCAAGCCGATATTGCCATTTTAAGAACATTGGGTGCCACACCTGGATCCATCATGAAAATCTTCATGATCCAGGGGGCATTAGTCGGTGTCATCGGCAGTTTTGTCGGAGTATTACTGGGGGTGATTGTGGCATTGAACATCGATGTGATCGTGCCGTTTATCGAGCACACACTGCAGGTCCAGTTCTTGCCGAAAAGCATTTATGTGATTTCCGAATTGCCGTCGGACTTGATCTGGTCGGATGTATGGACGATCGGTATTGTTGCCGTGGTGCTGGCGTTTTTGGCAACACTGTATCCTAGCTGGGCTGCGTCCCGCGTGAAACCTGCGGAGGCACTGCGCTATGAGTAATCAATCAACGTCGCTTGTGCTCTCGGCGCAAGGGATGGGTAAAATCTTCAAGCAAGGCACCTATACGGTCGAAGTCTTGAACAACATCGATTTTGCAATCAATCGTGGTGAACGTGTGGCAATTGTCGGTGCATCCGGTTCGGGTAAATCCACATTGCTGCATATTCTAGGTGGTCTGGATACGCCAACAAAAGGGCGCGTACAATTACTGGGGCAGGATCTGGCCACCTTGAATGAAAAAGAACGGGGCGTGATGCGTAACAAGTCCCTGGGCTTTGTCTACCAGTTCCATCATTTGTTGCCGGAATTCTCCGCGTTGGACAATGTGGCGATGCCTTTACTGATTCGTCGCATGTCGCGTGACAAGGCAGAAGAAGAGGCCGCAGCCATTTTGGCGCGCGTCGGGCTGGAACACCGGGTACGCCATGTGCCGGGCGAATTGTCGGGTGGCGAGCGCCAGCGTGTGGCGTTGGCCCGTGCATTGGTGACAAAACCTGCTTGTGTATTGGCAGATGAACCGACAGGTAACCTGGATCGAGCAACCGCAGAAAATACGTTTGATTTGATGATCGAGTTGTCGCAAACAATGGGTACCGCATTTGTCATTGTCACACATGATATTGAACTGGCACGTCGTTGTGATCGTGTGTTGAGATTGTCTTCCGAGAGCCTGTTGCCTTTTACCGATTAACCAAGAGTACACATCATGGATACCAGAACATGGCTGGAAACGTTGGTTGCATTTGATACGACAAGTCGCAATTCCAATCTTGACTTGATTACGCTCGTCAAAGACACCTTGCATCGGCAAGGTGTGTCATCCTGGTTGACACACAATCCCGAGCGAACCAAAGCCAATCTGTTTGCAACATTGCCGGCAACAACCGGTCCGAATGCCGGAGCGACACAAGGCGGCATTATATTATCCGGGCATACCGATGTGGTGCCGGTTGACGGCCAACAATGGGATACCGATCCGTTTACGTTAACCGAAACAAATGGCCGTCTATACGGCCGTGGCAGCTGTGACATGAAAGGCTTTATTGCTGTGGCACTTGCACTGGTGCCCGAGTTTTTAGCGATGCCACGCCAAAAGCCGATTCATCTGGCCTTGTCGTTTGACGAGGAAGTCGGGTGTATGGGCGTTTCGTCGATGCTGGATGAATTGCAACGACGTGACTTCCAGGCTGATGGTTGTATGGTGGGAGAACCTACCGGCATGCAGGTTGTGGTCGCCCACAAAGGGATCAATGTGTTTAACTGTAAAGTGCATGGCAAAGCGACGCATTCATCATTGACGCCGCAGGGATGCAATGCCATCGAGCATGCCGCCAGACTGATTTGCACCATCCGTGAATTTGCCGACAAGTATCAGGCTAACGGTCCCTATGATGCGCTGTTTGATGTACCGTTTAGTACGATGACCAGCAATCAGATCCATGGTGGCATTGCGGTTAATACCATTCCGGATTTGTGTGAATTTACGTATGAATTCCGTAATTTACCCGGTATGTCGCCACATCACATGCAAGGCCAGATTACCGCTTATATTCAGGATGTGTTGCTTCCCAATATGCGTCGCGAGTATGCCGATGCCCGTATCGACATCGAAACTGTCGCAATAACGCCAGAGCTGGAAACTGCCGAGCAAGAAGCGATTACCATGCTGGTGCGTGCCTTGACTGAGGACCGC
>JAATFN010000276.1 GCA_015655165.1 Betaproteobacteria bacterium
ATACCCGCACACTCTTCAGTGACATCGATATCGTAGAGCTGGGATGCATCGTCCAGAATGCCTTCAGTCAGGCTAAAGCCCAATGCCAGTTCAGCCAAATCTTGTGCTGTGGCCATTAATACCACATGTGAAATACCGTTATAGACTAATGAGACTGGTGTTTCATTAATTAAACAGTCTTCAGCCTGAGACAGTGTGCCGTTTTTTAAACGCCAGACCGGTAATGTTTTGAGTGCAGTTTCTGACATGGTGTTTTACCCTGCGTCAAAAGAAATAATCGTAGTGACCAGATAGACAAAAAAGCAAAAAGGGTAAAGAATCTTTACCCTTTTATCGCCTGTATATCAGTACTGATTATACACTTGTTGACGCACCTTCTTCTTTGGCTTTTTTCTTGGCCATGACTTCACGATACCATTTTGGATGGTGATGTTTCGCCCAAGCATGGGGTACCACACCTTCAACCATTGCACGAATTGTACCTTTAACCCATAGGGCCGCATAAATATGCACCATAATACCGATGATCAATGCAATCGCCGCCAAAGCATGGCACAGTAAGGCAATGCGAATGACTGGAATCGGGAACAATTGGGCAAAATAAGGTCGCCATGCAACAATGCCGGACAGAATCAACACAATCATGCAGGTTGTCATCAACCAGAACATCCCCTTTTGACCAGCATTGTATTTACCTACTTCCACCGTTTCCTGATTGACAAGCACCTTGTCGATCGATTTCATCCATGCAATATCATCCTTGTCGATGAAGTTATACTTGTAGTAACGGAAAAACTGGACAAAAAATCCCACAAACATCAACACGCCAACAAATGGATGAATGATACGTGCCCATTGCGGTGTGCCAAAAATATGCGTAAGCCAGAAAAATGACGGATAAAAAAATCCAAGACCGGAAATGGCTAGTGTAATGAAACAACCTGCAACGAACCAGTGATTGATCCGTTCGGACTTTTTATATCGCTGAATAAGTTTCTCTTTCATCACACTTTCCCTTCATTTTCCAGAACTTCACCATCTTTACCAGTGATTTCAGGCTCTTCACCCTCTTCATGGGTTTTGTTAGGACCAACAGTAATATAGTGCAACCAGCTGGCAATACCGACAGCTGCAATACCGACCGTTGCCAATGGTTTTAAGACACTCTTCCACAATGTGACTGTGGTACTGATCGCAGGGTCTTTCGGCAGATTATGATATAACTCCGGCTTGTCAGCATGATGCAAGACATACATGACGTGTGTACCACCAACGCCTTCGGGGTCATACAAACCTGCATTGGCAAAACCGCGTTGGTTCAAGTCTTTGATACGCGCTGCGGCAACAACTTTCATATCCGCTTTGCTACCGAACTGAATTGCACCCGTCGGACATGTCTTAACACAAGCCGGTTCTTGTCCGACAGCTACGCGGTCAGAGCAAAGAGAACATTTGTATGCACGTTTATCTTTATTGGAAATACGTGGAATGTTAAACGGACATCCGGAAATACAATAACCGCAACCGATACAATTTTCCTGATGGAAGTCAACGATACCGTTGGCATATAGAATGATCGCACCAGGTGACGGACAGGCTTTCAAACAGCCCGGGTTATCGCAGTGCATACAGCCATCTTTACGGATTAACCATTCCAGCTTGCCGTTTTCTTCTGTTTCGCTAAAACGCATGACCGTCCAGCTGTCTGCTGTCAGATCGATCGGATTATCGTAAACACCATGATTTGTACCAATTTCATCGCGAATATCGTTCCACTCGGAACAAGCAACCTGACAGGCTTTGCAGCCAATACAGGTTGTCACGTCGATCAATTTGGCCACTTCCATTGTATGACGCACACCTGGTGGAGGTGTTACTTCTGAGGTAGCGGAACGGCGACGGATATCTAAAGATTGTAATGCCATGAGGTTCTCCTTATGCCTTTCTCACATCAACCAGGAATGTCTTGTATTCGGGCGTCTGCGTATTGCAGTCACCAACAAACGGTGTCAGCGTATTCACCAAATGCTGACCACGACCTGAGACATTGACCCAGCCACCATGCAAAGGAATACCAATTTGATGCAATGTTTTTCCATTCACCTGCAAAGGACGAACACGCTTCGTCACAACAGCACGGGCTTTGATCGATCCACGAATTGTACTGACCTCAACCCAATCGCCCTTTTCAATTCCTTTTTCTTTCGCCAGCTCTTCGCTTAGCTCGACAAATTGTTCAGGCTGGGCAATCATCAGTAACTTGACCGACTTCGTCCAGAACTGGAAGTGTTCAGTCAAGCGATACGTCATGCCAACATACGGATATTTGTCTTTCGTTCCCAATCTGTCTTTGACACTATCGAACAAACGTACTGCAGGCGAATTGATGACATTCGGGTGCAACAAGTTGGTACCGATTGGCGACTCCATTGGCTCGTAAGATTCTGGAAATGGACCATCAACCAGTTTACGTGCACAGAACAGGCGTCCGACACCTTCTTCGTTCATGATGAACGGGTTCATGTTGCCATCGGGTGCTTCATCTGCCTTAAAATCGGCTACGTCAGCACCTGTCCAGGTTTTACCATTCCACTTGATCAATACACGATGCGGATCCCAAGGTTTACCACTCGGGTCACATGATGCACGGTTATACAGAATACGACGGTTTGCAGGCCAAGCCCATGCCCAGCCGGGGGTATTACCCAAGCCTGCATCGGTATTGTCCCGACGTGCCATCTGGTTACCATTCTTGGTCCACGAGCCTGAAAAAATCCATGTTGCACAAGCAGTCGTACCATCATCGCGTAATTGGGAAAAACCATCCAACAATTGTCCTTTCGGGACAATGATATTGCCTTTGTCGTCTTTGAGATCTTCAAGCGCACGTCCATTGGATTCCTGCGCCATTTCTGCAGGCGTAGGATTGTGCGGTATTTTGTATTTCCAATCCAGATTGAGAATCGGCTCAGGTGCAACACCACCTTCTTCGGTGTAGAGTTTTTTCAAACGCAAATGCAACTCTGCCAGAATTTCCAGATCGGATAATGCTTCACCCGGAGGATTGGCGCCAGCCCAGTGCCATTGCAACCAGCGAGACGAATTGACAATCGATCCTTCTTCTTCGGCAAAGCATGGTACCGGCAAACGGAAAACCGTTGTCATGATCTTGCTTGGGTCAACGTCATGATGCTCGCCATGGTTTTCCCAAAACGTTGCTGTTTCCGTATTCAACGGATCCATCACAACCATGAATTTCAGTTTGGAGAATGCCTCTGTAATACGTTTGGAGTCTGGGAATGATCCCATTGCATTGAAACCTTGTACCAAGAGACCATTCATTTGGCCTTGATAAATCATTTCGGTCATTTGCAAGGTGTCATACATCTTGTCCCACTTCGGCAACCAGTCATAACCCCAGTTATTTTCTTTGGTCGCCTTGTCACCCCAGAACCA
>JAATFN010000344.1 GCA_015655165.1 Betaproteobacteria bacterium
ACACCCAAGGTAATCAATAATGCACCGCCCCAGGCAAGAGTTACCCAATTGTCATACGGACTCATTGCGAACTGGTTGATCACCACCGGCAAATTGGCAATCGGACGATTCATATTGGTACTAAAGAACTGGTTATTCAATGCGGTAAAAAGCAATGGTGCTGTTTCGCCTGAAATACGGGCAACTGCCAGTAAAACACCTGTGACGACACCAGCCTTCACAGCACGCAAGCGTACCATCATCGCCACACGCCAGCGTGGTGCGCCTAAAGAGAATGCCGCTTCACGCAAACTGTTCGGTACCAGTTTCAACATATTGTCGGTGGTACGGACCACGACAGGAATGGCAATTAACGAAATGGCAAATGTACCTGCCCATCCGGAGAAATGACCAATATTGGCGACATAAATCGCGTACACGAATAAACCAATGACAATCGATGGCGCAGACAACATGATGTCCGTTACAAAGCGTGTTACCTGTGCCAGCTTGCTTTCTTCTCCATATTCGGCCAAATAAATACCCGCCAGAATACCGATCGGTGTACTGACTAAGGTGGCACTACCAACCATCAGCAAACTACCGACAATCGGATTTAACAAACCGCCACCATCAGACCCCGGTGCCGGGGTGTTCTGTGTTAACAACGCAAGATTGAGCGCTCCGAATCCTTTGACCAGCAAGGTCAGTAAAATCCAGGCAAGTATCGTTAACCCGAACAACATGGCCAAAGCCGAAAACAACATACCGATACGATGGCGTAACAGACGTTTTCTGTATACCGGATTACGCACGCCCGATTGGTTGACTGGATGCGTCATTTGATACCTTCCTTGCGGCTCATACCCATTAACATCAATTTGGCAGAACTCAGCACGATAAATGTAATCACAAACAGAATCAGTCCTAATGCAAAGAGTGATGACACATGTAATTTGGTCGATGCTTCGGCAATTTCATTGGCCAGTGTAGAAGCAATACTGCTTCCCGCTGAAAACAATGACCAGGACAGGCGCTGCGAGTTACCGATGACAAACGTCACAGCCATCGTCTCACCCAATGCGCGCCCAAGTCCTAGCATGATACCGCCAACCACACCTGTTTTTGCATAAGGCAATACGACTTTGCAAACGACTTCCCAGCGCGTACATCCCAATCCGTAAGCCGATTCTTTCAAGACTTGTGGAACCACTTCAAAGACATCGCGCATTACTGACGCAATGAATGGGATGATCATCACAGCCAGTATCAACCCGGCTGTCAATACCCCTATACCCATCATCGGCCCCTGAAACAGGTTACCGATGACAGGTAGATGGCCTAATGTATTTTTTAATGCCGGCTGAATATATTCCGAGAACAGGGGTGCAAAAATAAACAGCCCCCACATACCGTAAATGATACTTGGGACACCAGCCAACAACTCGACCGCAGTACCTAACGGACGACGCAAACGAGCCGGGCAGATTTCTGTTAAGAACAAGGCGATACCGAAACTCACCGGGCAAGCGATCAACAAGGCAATAAACGATGTCGTCAATGTACCCACAATGGCAGTCATCGCACCATATTCGTCATTGACCGGATCCCATTCGACACGGGTAATAAAACCTGGTCCGAATTCTTTAAAAGCAGGCCAGGCACCAATCATCAGTGAAACGATAATGCCACCCAACATCAGTAATACAGATAAGGCAAATATCAGCGTCAATTTATGAAACAAAAAGTCCTGCAAGCGTAACTTCTTCATTGTTACCAACAATGCTTTTTGTGTTTTTTCTGTCTCTTGACCATCCACAAAAGCATGTGCAGCTGGCGAAGATTTCAACGTTGTCATCGGTGCTGTATTCATTGTTCTTTTCTATGGTGTACTGCGATTGTCAGAACAACCGACAACAACAGCTATTGGCATTTCAAACCTGCGTAGTGTCTTACGCAGGCTCAAATACGTTCTTACCAGATTGCTTTACCACTACTATCTTTAACATTGACTTTCCATGCATCGTCAACCAGCTTGACAACCGATTTTGGCAGTGGGACATAGTCCAGATCAGCGGCAGAAGCGTCACCGTTTTTGAATGCCCAGTCAAAGAACTTCAGAACTTCTTTGCCCTTTGCACCATCACCTGCCTGTGTTTTATGGATCAGGATGAAAGAAGCACTGCTAATAGGCCAACTTGCTTTACCTGTTGCATTGGTGAAGTCCACTGCAAAACCAGGTGTTTTTTCCCATTCACCTGCAGCAGTCGCAGCTTTGAACGATGCATCCTCAGGTTGTACAAATACACCATCTTTGTTCTTCAACTGCGTATATGACAGGTTGTTTTTCTTGGCATAAGCGTATTCGACATAGCCGATCGAACC
>JAATFN010000307.1 GCA_015655165.1 Betaproteobacteria bacterium
GGTGATAGCGCACTCCCCAATGGGTCGCAATCCATTGGCCATTGACCTGCAAACCGGAAACAATGACTTCACCGCCATCGATGCCGTGCTTGGCAAGATACCGGTAAAAAGCAAGATAACCTTCTTCTGCAAACAGATCCCGACTGTGTGTTTCTTGCCAGCGTCGTGATTTTTGCGTTGCCATGGCATCAATTACGGCATCCTTATCCGCATCGCCAACCCGTACCAACAGCATCATGTCGCCAATCTCGGACAAACGCCGTTGCTGGCGTCTTGTGTCGGCAAACATCTTGGCACTACGTGTTTTCTGGAATGCGGCATAAGTGTCTGTGAGCGTTGCCGCATGTGCTTGCTCGCCAGGATGCATGCCCTCAAGCCAGGTCATCGGATTCAATGTCGATTCGACATGCATCGGCATGCGTTTAAATGCCACGATATCCACTGATGGTAAAGCGGCCATAATACATTGCCACACTTGATTGAAATTGGTTTTATCCAGACGTTGCAAAAATGCAGGATTGACCAGCGGGGCATTATAGTCGGTGACTTCGCCACCTAAAAAACACAATACACGGCTGCCTTTCTGGGTGACAATGCCCAGTGCAAACAACATGCCTGTCTGTGCGTTCTCATCTTGCAACTCGACCAGACAAGGTTGCCAACCTTGCCTGTTTCCCAGATGTTGCTGCCATGCAGACAACCATTCATAAGTCTGGAATGCATAAGGTGAACAGACTGATTGTGCCGACCGCCAACGCTGCTCGACATCAGTAAACTGGTCATAGATTAGCAATTGCCATCCTGCAGCAAACGACAGGCCGGAAGCCTGTAAAGAGACGACAACAGGTTGCTTCATAGAGTATCAATACGCATTACGGTCTTTAAAAATCAAACCGATCGTACGCAGTACAATAATAAAATCCTGCTTCAACGACCAGTTACGGATGTAGTACAAATCGTATTCGATGCGTTTTTCCATTTTATCGAGTGTCGATGTTTCTCCACGCAAACCGTTAACCTGTGCCCAACCGGTAATGCCCGGTTTGACTTTATGACGCAACATATAGCCTCTGATTTGCTTGCGATACAATTCGTTGTGCTGCGTTGCATGCGGGCGTGGACCGACAATACTCATCGATCCTTTCAGTACATTCAAAAACTGCGGTAATTCATCCAATGATGTTTTACGTATAAAGTGACCAAACGGCGTAATACGTGCATCATCGGCTGTAGCCTGCTTGACTTCTCCCGCACTGTCCTTGATATCATCGCGCATTGACCTGAATTTCAATACATCGATTTCAATGCCGCCGATACCGTAACGCTTCTGACGGAAAAACACCGGTCCGGGAGAAGAGAGTTTCACACCGATGGCAAGTGCCACCATCAATGGACTCAACCCCAATAAGATCAATGACGAGAACACAATATCGAACAAACGTTTGACCACACGTGCGACACCCAAAAACGGTGTTTCGTAGGCAATCAATACCGGCACACCGGCAATTTCGGCCTGCTGGATTTGTGCCATGCCGAATAAATGGGACTCCGGTACAAAGTAAATCGAGGCTACCGAATCTTGTAGCGCATCGACAACCGGTATCAACTCGTGTGAGCGTGTATTAAATAGACCGATAAATACAATATCTACCGGATGCTGTAATATCCAGTCACGTGCTTGCGCAAGTGTCCCCAGATTCTTTAATGTCGTAGGTGCACCTCTTGCTCCACTACGGTTGTCAAAATACCCGAGACTTGTAATACCCATCAGTTTGGCATGACTGATTGCCTCTGCCAGTTGCTGTGCATCTTCACTAAAACCGATAAAAATTGCCGTTCTCGTCATCTCTCTACTGCTATAGAGACGTAACAGCATAAACCGGCACAACAAGGAAGCAATCATTAATGCAAACGGTGTCGAGATAAACCATGTCATCATCACGACGCGGGAAAAATCACCACCTGATTTAGTCAGATAATTGACGAGTATCAACGCAAAAAATATACCCATCCATAAACGCACGATCGTACCGAAACTATGCACTGAATAGGAACTGTCACTGAGAGTATGATAGCGCTGGTTACTGAAAACGATAAACGACAACGAGCCCGTAAATAATGCGACGAACCGGAAGGTCGTAAACTGTGCATTCGGGTACAACCAAATGCATAATTGTAATATGCCGACAATCGTCAATGCATAAACAACACCAACAATCAGACCGGATAAAGACGTCTGGTGGGCACTACGTTCCCCGTAAAGCTTCATGTTACCCTCGCTACTCAGTAGTCACGTGCATGCTGTTTTTTCCACTCACGCAGACAGAGCGGAAAAAATTTCTTGCCTTGTACGATATAACGCCGCCACAAACGCCTGGGCTCCGAACATAAACGCCAGAACCACTCCAGCCCTGCCTGCTGCATCCATTTTGGTGCCCGCGACTTTAATCCGAGTGCAAACTCCATTGCAGCACCAACACACATGATGACAGATGCCGATAAAGCAGCACGATGTGTCAATGCCCAGCGTTCCTGTTTGGGCATGCCCAGACAGACAAACACGATATCCGGCTTGGCTGCATTGACACGGCTAACAGCTTCCAGGCCCTCTGCACCTGTGGGGTCAAACTGCATGGATGGACAATAAATCGTGATATCCAATCCTGGATACACATGCTGGAAGTCGCGTTTTAGCTGTGCTTCCTGCCCGGGTATGCCACCAATCAAAAAAACTGATAATCCATCGGCCACAGCAGCACGGGTTAAAGCAACAAACATATCGGAACCGGTCACGCGTTCCGGCAAAGCACGTGCCGTCATATGGCTTGCCCAGACAACCGGCATACCGTCTGCAAAGATAAAATCGGACTGTGTGTAGAATTGCTTGAATGCCGCGTCTGACTCAAGACGGACAATATGGTCAACATTCGGAGTGACGACAACATGTGCTCGATAGGCTTTTTGTTTTGCGATATCAACGAGATGTGTTCTGGCTTCATCAAAGCTTACGGCACATATATCAAGATCAAACAGACGTGTCGTTGGTAATCGTTCTTTACTATTATTCATTTTTACCATACCAAGCCAAATCCTATAGAATCATGGGTACAATTATAATGTAGGTTTACAGCCTCCCAAAACGATCTTCACCATTCAGATCAATTATTTCTGTTTTTGTTGTGTAGACCAATCAGGTAACTATTCACGTGTCATCCGCATCCGATTATATTTAACGAAGAGCCGCACAATGCACCATCTTTCGCAGCACAGTGAACTGGAACCTACAGCAGCTTTACCTGCCGACAATCCGACGATAGTCCCGCTCGTTATTATTTCACCTGTCAGAGACGAATCGCAATATTTACGCCTTACCATGGACGCCATGGTCGCCCAGACAGTGCGCCCTATTGAATGGATTCTTGTCGATGATGGCTCGAAAGATGCCACACCAGATATCATTCGGGAATATGCTGCCAAATACCCGTTTATCCGCCTAGTCGAACGTGGTGACCGCGGTTTCAGAAAACTCGGTGGCGGTGTTGTTGCCGCATTCAATTTCGGTAAAGAACAGATCATACACACAGACTATGAATATATCGCCAAACTCGATGGTGATATGTCATTCGGCCCGCACTATCTGGAACACATGTTTGCCAAACTGGCCTCCGACCCTAAATTAGCTGCGGTATCAGGTAAAGTCTACCGCTTCGAACACAATCGGTACATCGAGGAAACCCACATCGAAGAACAGGTCGCCGGACAGTTCAAATTGTATCGTCGTGACGCTTTCGAAGACATTGGCGGCTTTGTCGAGCATCTTGCATGGGATGGTATCGATATACATACTGCCTGGATGCGCGGCTGGACCACATTAAGTTTTTACGACAATGCAGCATGGCTGTGGCATCATCGCATCATGGGATCTTCTGACAAACACATCTATGAAGGACGATTGCGTTGGGGACGCGGCAACTGGTATATGGGCTATCATCCACTCTACGCGATTGCGGCAGGGATTAACCGGATGCGGGAAAAGCCTTACATCATTGGCGGTCTATTAATGATTTACAGTTATTTTCTATCGGCATTACGTGGCCTGCCCCGCTACGAAAACCCGGAATTCCGCCGTTATCTGCATTCTTGGCAAATGCAGCGTTTAAAACAGTACTTCTTCAAAAAATCCTGATTGTCCTTAATAAGGATAAGCCGATATGGTGATGCTTGCAGCCGCTGGCCTTTCGCAACATGCCCCTGACATCTGTATTGTCGGTATGGGACCTGCCGGTTTAACACTGGCACTCGAAGCCGAGAAGCGTGGATTGTCTGTATTGCTGGTCGATATCGGCAGCATTGATGGCACGCCTGTGACAAACAATACGGCAACAATCGCAGACCCGGCACGCCATGCGCCATTACCGCTGGCATCATATCAAGGTTTGGGCGGTACTTCATGGTTGTGGGGGGGACGTTGCGTCCAGTTTGAAAAAATCGATTTCCAAAAGCGTAGCTATGTCCCCCACTCGGGCTGGCCATGCAGCTATACACAATTACAGCCCTGGTACAATGTCGCCGCACAGTATCTTGATTGCGGCAATGCAAAGTTTCATAGCCCGGTGACTGGCTGGGACAATTTGCCCGATTTTGATCTTTCCCAGCACGAACGCTGGGCACGCCAGCCACAACTGGCACACCGCTTGAAAGAACGTGTCATCGCTTCTGCCAATATTTTGTTGTTATGTGACACACAAGTCACCGGTATGACGTTCGACGATGGACAACACCACCATGTAACAAGTTTGATTGCAATCAACCAGTCGCGCACACTGTCGCTGACAGCCAAACACTATGTGCTAGCTTGTGGTGGCGTTGAAACAACACGCTTATTACTGGCAGCACAACATACCTATCCATCTACGTTTGCAGGTCCCCATGGCCCCTTGGGGCGTTATTATATGGGGCATATTTTCGGTAGCATTGCCAGCATTGTCTTAAACAATCCTAATGACGTTACCGCACTCGACTTCCATCCAGATGCCACTGGCACCTATGTGCGTCGCCGGTTTACGTTGACAGCGCAAGCACAAGAACAGCACTGTTTATTAAATACATCGTTTTATATCGATAACCCGCCTTTTTACGATGCAACACATCGTAATCCGACACTGTCCCTGATTTTTATCGCTTTGCGTATTCCTGCCATTGGCAGAAAACTGATTGCCGAAGCAATCCGCCTGCGCCACATCGGGCCACCGCCCTATCGCATTGCCCCACATCTGATGAATATCCTGCGCAATCCGTTTCGCGTAGTGACTGATATCGTGACGATTTTAAAAGATCGTTATCTGTCCCGTGTACGTAAACCAGGATTTATTCTACATAACAACGGCGGCACTTATGCGCTCATTTATCATTCGGAACAAGTGCCCAATCCGGATAGCCGCATCACGTTAAAAGACAACCATAATAAGGGTGCCTTACCGGATGTACATATTGACTTTCGCTATCTGGAACAAGATGGCACATCGGTATTACGTGCGCACACTTTACTGGACAATGCACTGCGTGCCTCGGGCAAAGGATATGTCCACTACCATCGCGAACAAACACAACGCATGGCACACATCATGGAAGAGGCAACAGATGGTTTTCATCAGGTAGGAACAACCAGAATGGGCACCGACCCTGACGATAGCATTGTCGACAGTAACGGACAAATACACCATATGGACAATGTATTGATTGCTTCGTCCAGTGTTTTCCCGACAACAGGAGAAGCCAACCCGACATTGCTGCTCGTCGCATTTGCTGCAAGAATGGCCGAATATATTGCCAACAAACAAACCGTACCCACATCGCAAACAGAAACAGCAGAATAATTTATGCGTACAATCAGGTTACCTGCAACCGATCTACTTGTCAGTAAACTGGCATTCGGTACAGCCAGCTTGCATCACCTGTTCTTTGAAAAAGAACGCTGTGCACTCTTGTCTGCTGCAGTTAATGCCGGGTTCACGCACTTTGATACGTCGCCTTACTATGGTTTCGGTATTGGCGAAATCGCACTCGGCAAATTGCCTGTCGACATAAAAAACCGTATTACGATAGCAAGCAAAGTCGGTCTGTACAGCCCCGCAGGTGCTTCTGCGCACACCGCATCGATTGTTGCGCGTAAAATCGCCGGTAAGTTTCTCAAACAGTTGAACACACCGGTTGTGAACTGGCAAATCTCAGTTGCCCAACAAAGTCTGGACAATACACTGCATCGTCTGCAACGCGACCATCTGGATATCTTGTTTTTGCATGAACCGGAAAGCACGTTGATTCAGACAGAAGAATGGCAAACATGGCTGGCTTCACGTGTTAGTGCCGGTCAAATACGTCATTGGGGCATTGCTGGAGAAGCGCCACGTATTCATACCATGTTGACAAACAGCCCTGCATTGGCACCCATTATCCAGGTACGCGACAGTATCACCTTGCAGCAGGCAGATGTGATTAAGGCTGAGCGCCCTTTACAACTCACCTATGGCTACCTGGCTGGCAATACCGCCAATGTACCCGTAGCTGAACTACTGCAACGTGCCTGCGACAGAAACACGACTGGCGCTATCCTTGTATCAACAAGTCAAATCAACCGGGTAAAAGAGCTTGCGCGATGCATCGATTAAACGCAGAGAATTAAGTCACATCCATCACCAGATACTGTGCATCGTCCGAATAACTGTTGAGTTTTTGGCGTAATGCGTCACTGGCAGTCTGATAAGGCATAAATCCTTTTTTGTACCAGTAAGGTGCCGACTGGTTCACTGCAATCAAGGCCATCTGCATGATTGCCTGCTGTTTTGCAAGCCTATGTGCGACTTGTACAAGTGCACCTCCCAACCCATATTGTCTGGCGGTCGGTAAAATCGCGACATCATGTACATACAGGCAATTTATTTTGTCGGGTAGCTGCCCCAACAACGTATCCAAAGGTGGCGGTTGTCCGATAATACCCGGATGCGTAATCGCATAACCTGCAGGTATTGCATGGTCATCATCTTTGCTGACAGCCACCCAGCATCCTTCTGGAAACAGTCTTAAGCGCTCTTCATAGACTGCAAACGACTCCGGATAATCGACATGCACAATGCCTGCAATCGATAAGACATGCTGCAAATCGTTGACTGTCATGTTTTTCCATACCAGCATAGTTTCTCCGCAATGCTCTTTTCATCGCCATGAAGCACATATCACACAAACAAATGGCTGCAACAGCAGCCATTTGTTTGCATCAATCCGTCATTACAACCGCTTAACCTTTTAAACCTTCCAGAATCTCTTGCAATTCGTCCCTGACTTCCTGAATTTTTCCAGGGCCAAACGATATCTCTTCTGCTGATTGTTCCTGATCATCATCATGGCCACCCAGCTTGTTTCTGGCACCACTAATGGTAAAGCCCTGCTCGTAGAGCAACTCGCGAATCCGGCGAATCAATAACACTTCATGATGCTGGTAATAGCGACGGTTACCGCGCCGTTTGACCGGTTTTAACTGGGTAAACTCTTGTTCCCAATAACGTAAGACGTGCGGTTTGACACCGCATAAATCTCCGACTTCACCAATGGTGAAATAACGTTTTGCAGGAATCGGTGGAAGTACCACCACCTCGACTTTATTGGGTCCGGCCATAGGGTTAATTAATTACCGTAGTTATTGGGCGATGACCTGAGACTTCTACCAGATCTTTTAATTTCTGACTGGCATGAAACGTCACAACACGGCGTGCCGTAATCGGGATTTCTTCCCCGGTTTTCGGATTGCGCCCAGGCCGTTGTGGTTTGTCTCTTAATTGAAAATTACCAAATCCTGACAATTTTACCGCTTCACCACGTACTAAGGCATTACGAATTTCGTCAAAAAATGTTTCAACCATATCTTTTGCTTCACGCTTGTTCAAACCAACTTGTTCAAACAGCAATTCAGCCAATTCAGCTTTCGTCAGTGTCGGTAAGCCTTTTTCTGCCTGCGAACGCGCTTGCGCCTCTAACATCGCACGCTGTAAATCGGCATCCAACACTGACTCAGTCGTCGTCACATTATCCATATCCGTACCCAGACTCAAAAAGAACGGCCGCATGCCTGTATCAGGCACGCAGCTTCGCACCGGTTTTTTCTACTACCGCACCAACCAACACCTGCATTGCCGCTTCAACAGCGCTGTCTTGCAGTGTATTCTGAGCATCTTGCAAAGTAAACCGGAAGGCAAGACTTTTCTCATTGGCTTCCAGTCCCTTGCCACGATATTCATCAAATAAAACAATAGCTTGGATGATATCGCAGTCTGGCGAACCTTGCTTGGCAGTTGCAAATGCATCCAGCAAATCTTGTGCTGCAACAGATTGTTTCACAACCAGTGCCACATCGCGGGATACTGCTGGCACCTTGGAAATATCGGCGTACACCGGCACCTCCTGATGTTGCAATGCTACTGCATCGACTTCAAACACAATTGCCGCATGCGGCAAATCATACTTTTGTTGTAATGCCGGGTGCAATTCACCGATAAAACCGATTTCCTGCCCCTGGAAATGAATTGCTGCTGAGCGCCCTGGGTGCAATGCAGGATGAACCACTTTGGAAAAACGCAAAGCACCCGGGACAAACAACGCTTCCAGATCCGCTTTGACGTCAAAGAAGTCCACATTGCGGCTACTTTGTCCCCACTGCTCTTCAGTCACTGCACCATACGCCAAAACTGCAACAC